>CALXYN010000024.1 GCA_944392975.1 uncultured Spirochaetaceae bacterium
ATTAGGTTGAAGTGACGACAACAGTACTCGTCTCTTCCTTAGATTATCTGTTGGCTCATCCGAAAGGGTGGGCCTTCGTTTTTTTCTTACTTTCGACTTTTATGAAAATACCCTCCAGATTGTTTCCAACCTGAAGGGTATGTTGATATTGTTTTATATTACAAAATCATATTCCGAGGAATGCTTCTACTTCTTTTCTCAGTTCTTTCTCTGTCTCTGCAGCTTTTTCTTTGTCATCAGATCTGATAGAGAAGTAAATCTTCAGCTTAGGTTCTGTTCCGGAAGGTCTTACAACAACGGAGATTCCGCTTTCTGTAATGAACTTCATGACATCGGAAACTGGAAGATCAATCTTTGTCTCTTTGCCATCTTTATCTGTGGAAACAGAGTTCAGGTAATCGTTCCTGGTTATTACAGTGCTTCCTGCGAATTCTGTAGGAGGCTCTGTCCTGAGTTTCTTTGTCATTGCTTTCATCTTCTCGAATCCGGCTTCACCATCGAATTCATAGCTGTGAAGAGTGTTATAGAAGTAACCATATGTTTTATAAAGTTCTGAGAGAACTTCCAGAAGGCTCTTTCCTCTCTTCCTGTAGTATGCTGTCATGTCTGCAATCATCATTGCTCCATCTACAGCATCCTTGTCGCGTACATAGCTTCCTGTAAGATAGCCATAGCTTTCCTCAAAACCAAGAATGTATCTTGAAGCTTCGTTATCTTTCTCCAGAAGGCCAATCTGCTCTCCGATATACTTGAATCCTGTAAGAACCTCACGCATCTCGATGCCATAGTGTTCTGCGATGCGTGTAGCCATATCTGTAGTCACGATTGTCTTAACTACAACTGGTTTCTCAGGCATCTGTCCAAGCTCGATACGGCGTGTTGCTATCCAGTTGAGAAGAAGAACTCCAGTCTCATTTCCTGAGAGAAGAGTATATCCTCCTTCGCTGTTTCTCACCGCAATACCGACTCTGTCAGAATCCGGATCTGTTGCGATGAGGATATCACTGCCGGTAGCGGCTGCATCGCGAAGTCCAAGTTCCAGGGCCTCTCTGATTTCAGGATTTGGATACGGACATGTCGGGAAATTTCCATCTGGGTTCTCCTGTTCCTTGACGACATGGATGTTAGTGTACCCATTCTTTCTGAGACATGTTGTGACACATCTGAGTCCGGCTCCGTTAAGCGGAGTGTAGACAATGGAAAGATTCTTGTCTCCGTCATTATCCTTGAGAAGCGATTCATTGGAAACAGCGTCGATGAATGCATTTACGGTATCATCACCAATCCACTCAATCTTGCCGCTCTTAAGCCCATCGTCGAAGGCGATACGCTTTATACCAGAGAAGATGTCGATATCATTTATTGCTTTCTGGATAGCCTCTGCAGCTTTTGTCGTAATCTGGCAGCCATCCGGTCCATAGACCTTATAACCATTGTATTTGGCAGGATTGTGGCTGGCTGTTACAACTACGCCTCCAGAGCAGCCGAGGTGACGTACTGCAAATGAAAGCGATGGAGTTGGCATAAGAGTCGGATACATATATACCTTTATTCCGTTTGCAGCAAATACTGATGCTGCTGTTTCGGAAAAAAGGTCCGATTTGATTCTGCTGTCATGGGCAATTGCTACAGAAGGGGAGGAGAATGTCTTCTTTAGATATTCTGCGTATCCCTGGCTTGCCTTGGCAACTGTCATGACATTCATTCTGTTCGTACCAGCGCCGATTACCCCTCTAAGACCACCTGTACCGAACTCCAGGTCGCGATAGAAGGCATCGTTTATTTTCTCCTCATCGCCCTTGATGGACTCCAGTTCTGCTTTCAAATCAGCATCATAGAGTTCATTCTCGAGCCACTGGGTGTATCTTGTTTCTGTTTCCTTTTCCATATTTCCCCCTTTTACTTGATTTCCTCTGCTATCGTGATGATTTCGAATGGTTTGTATTCGATTCTCTCTGTCCAGCCTTCATGGTCCTCAAGCATATTCATAGTCTCAACCTTTCTTCCGAGATCGATAGTTCCTCTCTTTCCATCCTGTTCTGAGAGACGGTAGACAATCTTCTTGCCATCTTCTGAAAGCTTTGCAGCTTCAAGATACAGCGGTCCAAAATCCCAGGAAGCTGAGAGATCTTCAGAAGTTCTAACAAGAGGAGTATTGTACTCGATTGCTCTCCTGTTGATTCCTGCTTCTACTACACTTCCTTCATGTGGAAGGATTGTGAGACAGAAGTCGTGGTGGCCGATATCAGACATGATGTCTGGCCTGATATTCGATCTCAGAAGGCTGACTGTGAATCCATCTTCCTGTACACCAAGTCCATACTTTCCTTCGTTGATAACTGCAATACCGCCATCTGCTTCTGAGAAGTCTGTCCAGAGGTGTGTGGAGACCTCGAATCTTGCCTGCTGCCAGGTTGTGTTCTTGTGTGTCTCTCTGGAGGCATAACCTGCGCTTGTATCTGTCAGGAGAGATCTGGAGAGAACATTGCAGGAGAACTCAGCTTTCATGAGCTTATGCTTCTCATCCCAGTCAATGATGTGCTCTGTCTCAATCTCCGGAGAATCTGCAAAGAGCCTGATGACAATCTTCCATGTGCTTCTGTCTCCTGGTGTTTTCATTACAACGGAGAATTCAGCTGTCATGCTGTCTGCTCTATCCAGTGAAAGCGGCTTTGCTACAGTGAGGGTGTATTCAACCTCGTCGTAGTTCGGCAGGATGTCCCATGCATCGTACATACCAGGAGTGTCCTGGAAAAGATGAAGCTTATTGAAGCCTCCTTTTACCCATTCCCTTCCTGTCTTCACATCTTTCAGGCTCTTGAAGGAACCATCTTCCTTGAAAGTGATGTTGTAATACGGTGTAGACACATTCAATCCGTCTGCTTTAAGCCATGAGGCATCGTCAGTTGTCTTATCCTCTGCATTGCCCGTTGAGAGCGCCTCTGTGGCAGGGTAGGAGAAGTAACCTTTCTTTCCATGTCTGATGCTCTTGCCTTTGTCGGATTCGATGAAGTGAATACCGCTTCTCTTCCAGTTAAGGGAATTGAAGTATTTATCACCATTTTCAGAAAGGATTGCATCGAGCCTGCTATCAACATCACGATAATCATTCATCGCATCCTCGTATACAGGATTGATGTGGCTTCCTGGGAGAATGTCGTGGAACTGGTTTACAAGGAATTTCTTGTAGACATCCCTTATTTCTTCTTCCGGATAAGCCTTACCATTTGCAGCCCTTATGAGGGATACGATTTCAGTGCTTCTGAGTTTTGACTCAAGCATTCTGTTATATGCCTTGAGGTTTGACTTGGTTGTGAATGTACCGCGGTGCATCTCTAGATAAAGCTCTCCATCCCATACGGAAAGCTCTGTATTGCCATCGAAATTTCCATGGAGGTACTCATCCGCCCTCATGTGCTTTGTCTTTGGCATGATACTCAGCTTGTCGAAGCGATGCATCATCTCGATCATCTCTTCTGTTACACCGCTGCCGCCATCGCCATAACCGAACATGGAAAGTGTGGCTCCGCCTCTTTCCTTATCCTGGTATGCATCCCAGTTTTCCATTATCTGGCTTGGCATGTTCCATGTAATGAAGTGTGTAGGAGGCACGCATGCATAGATTGTTGTGCCATCGAGACCTTTCCAGAGGAAGTTGTTGTGTGGGAAGCGGTTTGTATCGTTCCATGTGCTCATCTTGTTGGAGATGAAGTAGTTTACTCCGGACTTGCGGAGAATCTGAGGAAGAATCCAGCTGTTTCCGAATACGTCAGGAAGCCATGCTGTATCGACAGTAAGTCCGAATGCTTTTCTGTAATAGTGCTGTCCGTAGAGACACTGTCTGATGAGGCTTTCTGCTGATGGAACGTTGCAGTCCGGCTCGACATACATTGCTCCAACAGGTTCAAACTGTCCATTCTTTACTTTCTCTTTGAGCTCAGCGAAAAGTTCTGGGTGATACTTCTCCAGTGTCTCATATACATATGGCTGAGTATGTGTATAGTGGAAATCCGGATACTGATCCATGAGCCTCATCTGGATAAGTATTGTTCTGGCATTCTTTTCCACGACATGGATGCGTCTCCAGTAATATGCGATATCCAGATGTGAGTGCCCGATGAGAGCAACATTTCCAGATGACCTGAAATCAGTGTTCTGGAAGATTCTTTTCTCAATATGTTCCCTGGCTTTGTCTGCACCTTCAAACGTGTTGAAATCAACATAGTTCAGTGCAGCATTCAGCTCCTTGGATATATATGCTCTTGCATCCTCGTCGAAGTGCTTTGACTTTGCGATATCAATCAGCAGCGTCATGTCATAGTACAGACCGAGGACATCTTTTCTAAGTGTTACGACATAGATACCAGTGAAAATCTGACGGCAGCCACGGGAAGCCATTGATTCAGGGTTTCTCTCATCATCCGGCTTTGACCTGTTGTAGCCTTCAATCTCTATTTTCACCTTTCCGTCAGGTCCGATATATGGAGAGAGGAGCATTCTGTCCCTGTTAGGGTCAATGCCACCAGCGTACTTGCCGTTCACCTTGACTATCATCTCGGCTGCTGTATGGTGGTATAGCCAGAGTTCTTCACCCCTCATTTCTTCAGGTACGGTAGCCTCTCCTTCAATAAAGGCCGTTCCATCCGGAGTGAAATACATATCGCCATTTACAAGCGGTCTCCATCCCTCAGGATAGTACTCGAATTCATTCTCGCTAATCTGTCTGGCATCCCTTATTTTCAGATCCGTAATCTCATAACGGTCCTTGATGATGCCCCTTCTGAGCCAGGAATACCTCAAATCGGTCCATTCCTCCGGCCTCATGCTTCTTCTGATGACTTCTACAAATGCCATGTTCCCTCCTATGCCATGTCCCAGAAATAGGGCTTCTTGCGGATTGCCTCAATGTGCACAGTTTCCCCAAGATCCCGGAGTATTTCCTTTTCCATCCAGCTTGTGCATCTGTTGAGAATCAGACACTTTGAGCATTCACCCCTGAAAATAAGCTTGAGGGTGCCGTTTTCATAGGATACGAATTCTACCCAACCTCCATCGCCTCTGAGCTTTGGAGCGAGCGTGTTGACGATATATTCTTCCATATTTCTATATTATCCCAAAGATTCAATCACTACAGGGCAGATTCTGCTTCAGACGTGACATTTTCTTAGCGATAGTTGCTTTTTGCTTGTAGTTTTCGCAATGGGTTGTTTTTGCACTGATACAACTTCTCTTCCTGTGCTAGTATTCAGCCATGAGGTTTGAAAAATACTATGAAAATCTTTCTGTACAGCATGTAGGTACAGAAAAGAGCAGGGCATATTACATGCCACTCGATGCAGCCGGTAAGGACACATCACTTGACCTCTCTGGTGATAATTGGAAATTCTCCATTTATCCATCTCCAGAAGATGTCGATGATGCATTTCTCTCTCCTTCGTTCGATTCCTCCTCATTTGATACCATTCCTGTGCCATCAACCCTTGAGATGCTCGGGTATGTGAGAAAGATGTACACGAATGTCAATTATCCTTTTCCATATGATCCTCCTTATGTTCCTGTAGATAATCCTACAGGTGTATATATCAAGGACTTTGAGAAAAACACTGAAGATGGCAGGCGTTACTATTTTTATTTTGAAGGTGTGGATTCTGCATATTTTGTCTATCTCAATGGGGTTTTCGTAGGATACAGCGAAGTCCCTCACAGTCCTTCGGAATTTGATGTCACAGATAAAATCAGAAACGGAATGAACAGGCTTGCTGTCGTTGTCCTCAAGTATTCAGATGGTTCCTATCTTGAAGATCAGGATAAACTGAGGTGGTCAGGAATATTCCGTCCTGTATATCTTCTGGACAGACCTGAAGAACATATCACGGATTATACAGTTACATCAGATATGCATGGTGTCCTTTCACTTTCTTTTGATGCTCTTTCCGGTAATCCTCATATCAATGCAAAACTTGCCGATGCAGAAGGAAATGAGATCTGGAATGCAGAAAGCGATGGCCTATCTCTTTCATATAAGGTTGAAAATCCACATTTATGGAACGCAGAAGACCCTTATCTCTATACACTCACACTCTCCACGAAAGATGAGCAAATTGTACAGAAAGTTGGTTTCCGCAGTGTCTGGATTGAAAACAGCATCGTTTATTTCAATGGAAAGGCTGTCAAATTCCTCGGCGTCAACAGACATGAAAGCAATCCGAAGACAGGAGCTGTCGTAACAGAACAAGATGCAATGGTTGATCTGAAGATGATGAAGTCTTATAACTTCAATACCATCCGTACCAGCCATTATCCTGATTGTCCATGGTTTTATCAGCTTTGCTCTGAATATGGCTTTTATGTGGTTTCTGAAGCGGATGTGGAGTGTCACGGTGTTTCCCATCTTGCAGGCGGATCGCATCAGTGGAACTTTGATACAATTGCCCGTGACAGACGCTTTTTGCCGATGATTCTCGACAGGAATGAGCGCAATGTGGAAGTCTTCAAGAATGAGCCATGCATCTTCATGTGGTCTCTTGGAAACGAATCTGGATATGGAGAGTGCTTTGTAGAAACCGCACGCTGGGTGAAGGAGAAGGATTCAACACGACTTGTGCATTATGAAGGATCCAATCATTCAATCCTCCGCGGAGTTGATACAGATGACAGGTATCTTGATGTCGACAGCTTCATGTATAACGATACGGTTTTCATGGATACATATTTCCCAGACCCGAAACACACGAAACCTGCTTTCCTCTGTGAGTATATCCACGCAATGGGAAATGGTCCTGGAGATATTGAGGAGTATATCGAGGTCATCAGAAAGCATCCGCAGATCATGGGTGGCTGTGCCTGGGAGTGGTGTGATCATGCAACATATGAAGGAGAGGATCCTGTGCATGGTCCTATGTATCATTACGGCGGAGATGCTGGAGAGTTCCCCCATGATGGAAATTTCTGTCTTGATGGTCTTGTCTATCCGGACAGAAGACCGCATACAGGACTTCTTGAATATGGCAATGTCCTTCGCCCTGTACGCGCAGAAATTGAGTCCATTTCCGGAAACAGTGCTGCATTGTCATTCAGAAATTATTTTGATTTCCGTTCTCTTTCATGCATTAAGGCACTTTATACAATCAAAGAGCATGGTCAGCTCCTTGGAGAAGGTTCTATAACGCTTTCAGCAGCTGCAGGTGGAATGGAATCTCAGGTTATAACGCTGCCGGAACTTGGAAAGGGTGATGCCTACATCAATATTTTCTATTGTTATGCATCGGATGAGCCTCTTGTCTCTGCTTCCACGATACTCGGCTTTGACCAGCTGAAGGTAAAGGATGCAGAAGATGTCTGTGCTGCCGTTTGTTCTTCCGGTTTTATCAAAGCGGATGAGACAGAGAAGGAATACATTATCCTTGGTGAAGGATTTGAGTACCGTATTGATAAGAGAAGGGCGGTATTCACATCAATTGTAGCCGGTGGCAAGGAAAGGCTTGCTTCTCCTATGGAATGGACACTCTGGAGAGCTCCTACGGATAATGACAGGAAAATCAAGAGAGAGTGGAAGGAAATGAACTATGACAGGGCAGAGTCCAGAGCTGTTAAATCTGAAATGTCTGTGTCTGACGATCTGGTTGTTCTCTCATTTGACTTCCATCTTGCTGCTGTTTCCTTGCAGCCATTCATGAAGGGCAGTGTGGAAATGCGGATCAATGGCCGGGGAGAGGTCCAGCTTTCAGTACATACCGTAAGAGATATGGCCTTCGTGTTCTTCCCGCGCTTCGGAGCATATTTCCACTTCCTCTCAGATGGCAGTGATAACTGTACTTATTATGGTTATGGCCCGCACGAGAGCTATGTGGACAAGCATAGAGCATCACGCATTGATATGTTCGAATGCCCTGTTGCCAGAATGCATGAGGACTATATAGTTCCTCAGGAGAATGGCAGTCACTGGGGTGTTACCGAACTTAAGGTAGGTCCGCTTGCAGCCCGTGCAGAAAAACCTTTCAGCTTCAATGCCTCATACTATACTGCAAAAGAACTTGAGAGAGCTGGGCATAACTATGAGCTTAAGAAGTCTGGAAACCTGGAAGTCCATCTCGATTACCGCCAGAGTGGAATTGGATCCGGATCCTGCGGTCCTCAGCTGATGCCGAAGTACCAGCTTTCTGAAAAGTATATTGACTGGGATGTGATCATCTCATTTTCCTGATTAATCTTCTTTCTGCTCCATCAATGGAACTTCTATTGTCACGGTGGAGCGGAAATAAGGGATGGAGGAGACGAGAACCGCAACGTTCTCTTCTCCGTAGAATTTGGTGAGACGGAGATAGGTATTCCGGATTCCGACATGCCCGTATCCCTCATCACCTTTCATTATTGAGAGGAATTTTGATTCATCAAAACCTCTGCCGTTATCAGAGATTTCTATGCGGATTCTCCCATCTGTCAGTGAAAAAGAGGTTGTTATCTCCGGCTGCTGCACCCAGGTGCTGCCATTTCCAACACCAAAACCATGTTTTACGGAGTTCTCAATAAATGGTTGCAATACCATTTTAAGAATTTCTTCATTCTGTATATCCGGAGAGGATTCATGCTGGTAGCTTATATTCTGTCTGAACCTTCCGTTCATGATTCTTATGTATGACATGTCATGCTGTATCTCATTCTTTATGGATATAGTTTCCTTTCCATAGGAGAGAACTGTTCGCAGATACATCGAGAGTGCTCTGGTCATTTCCGATGAGGCTATGTTGTTCCCATTCTGTATCTCCTGCTGGATGCATTCGAGTGTGTTGTAGAGAAAGTGAGGCGTCAGCTGTTCTGTAAGGAGTCTCATCTCTGTCTTTGTCTGTTTCTCCTCTTCCTCCTTGATAGCTGCAATCTGACTTTCGATGGTAAGTCCCATGCGGCTTATTGCATCGCGGAGTTCTCCCAGTTCATCGGAGCCTTTGAATGAAGCGCGTGACTTGTAATTTCCTCTTTCAATATCCACAACCGCTGCCTTGAGTTTTCCAATCGGTGCTGTTACATAACGACGGAGAAGAAAGGAGAAGACGATGGCGAATACTATAAGTGCAGCTATTGCCGCGACTGCGGAAGTTGCTGTCGTACCAGCAAGGCTTCTTATTCTTGCGCTGAAATCTGCATATGCCGTGAGTCTTATATTTGAGAATGGCAAGCTGACAGAGTATGAATAAATCCAGTCACTTATTTTTCCCCCATCGGAAATAGGTACTTCCGCTATGGTCTCTGTATTCTGTGTGATGATTGTGCCATTCTTTGCTGAGAGTATGATTCCATCTGGCAGTATTGCATGTATTGCTTCTGGATCGAGAAGAAGAATAGCGATGAATTCTCCTTTGTCAGATGCGATTGTTGCCCCTCCGAAGTTGAGGGTGATCGGGAAAACCATTGGAATTACAGTATCCAGACCTCGTATGGGGCTTGGCCTTTCTGGAAGAATCTCTATTCCATTGATTGAAGATAGTTCCGATGACCAGAGAACTCTTGCCCGTGAAGGTATGACGACATCTCTAAAGAGGGTATAGGCAGTATCGTTTTCGGTATCATACATCATGGCGGAGACGGCAAGAGGAGTTGAAGAAGAGAGCGCCATCAGCTCATCCTGGATAAGCACCCTGTTTCTTGTGACTTCTGTCTCTGAATTCAGCATGTCAGACATTTCCATCGCAAATGAATCCGTACCGAAGATGAAGACAAAATTCCTGGCAATGTTCTTCAGCGTTGAATCAAGGGAAGCTGCAGCACTTCTGGCTGTGTTCTCCGTGTTCTCTTCCATTGATTGTTTTGATCCCCAGAACCAGTAAGTGCCAAAGAAAATCAAGAGGGTAAAGATAAATGCTATGAGAATAGCTGCTGTGAGTATTCTCATTTTTGTGATGATTGGCTGATTGCGGAAAGCTTTCATTTCGCGTGCAGTTCCTGGAACTCTGAAGGTGTTATTCCTGTTATATTCTTAAAAGCTCTTGAGAATGAACGATAATCATGATAGCCAAGGTTGTAAGCTATATCTGTAACAGAAGCGTCACGTTCTAAAAGTTTTTTCCTGGCATCCTCCATCTTCCGCTGGAGCATGAATTCCCTTAGCGTCGTTCCTGTTTTCTTCCTGAAATAGATAGCTGCATAAGAGGGACTGAGATTTACAAGCGACGCAATATCTTCAAGCCTTACCTGTTCTTCCGTGTGCTCATCAATGTATCTGATCATCTTCTGGATAATCTCATCATCATCTTCTTTTCTTGTCAGTCGGCTTTCAGCATCTTTTCCATAAACTGCAGCAATATATGATGCAAGACGTTCAAAAAGGGAAACAAGGCCATCTTCCAGTGCAGGAATTGTCCTGTATTTCGTGATGTCCGGAGCCTCCGGAATGAGAAGTGCGGTATCGATGAGCGGGCTCAGCCTGTTTCCAGCTTCCCTTATCAGCCAGTTTGTGATGCTGTAAACGTAATTAGGAGGAGGAAGTGTGTTTCCAAGCAGGGTTTTGATGAAGTTTTCACAGTATTCTCTGATTCCTTCTCTGTCATTTGCCAGTATGTATTCCTTCAATGGTTCAATATCCCTGTCTGCGGGTTTATATGCAGGCGGAGTACTGGCGATTATATCTGAAGTGAATATCCTTCCATTTTCATCATATAGCTGATAGCTGAGAGCCATTGAAGCCCGTGAGAATGATGTTGCGATAGCCCCTAGACTGTTTACAGTATTGCCAATGGCGATTCTTGGAAGCGTTTGATCTTTGTCACTTAATGCCTTAAGGCAGGCTTCTGCAATTTCAAAGGGTGTCCGTTCAGAGATGCTGAATATGGCCCTTATTGTTTTCTGATCCTTGTTCCAGAGAATTCTTTTGATACCCTCCGTTGCGGTTTCCAGAGAGGTGAGTGTTCCTTCCTTCATATTTGACGGAAAGGAGAATATCATGGCGAAGCAGTTTCCATCGGAAAGTCCTTTTGCTCCGGATGTGAGCATTCGTGTGACTGTTGCCGTATCGATAAGCTTCCCATCCGCCAGGTCATTGAGGGTAGTACGGCTTACTTTCAGTGCCTCTCCGGCATCTTCCTGTATCCTTCTCTTCATCAAAGACAGAAGGGTTTCCCTGAGTTCTGCTGCATCCACAGGTTTCAGCAGATATGCTTTAGCCTGGAATTTCAAGGCTTTCCTTGCATATTCGAAATTGCCATAACCGCTGAGGATTATGATGTCTGTATCGCTTGCAGCTTCTTCGAGTCTTTCCAGAACATCAAGACCTGTCATACCAGGCATCATGATGTCCATAATGGCAAAATCTGGACGTAGTGATGTTATTTTATCCAGCGCAGCCTTGCCGGAATCCGCAGTGGCTATGACACTGATTCCGAGTTCCTCCCATACAGGAAGGGAAGACAGTCCTTCTGTGATTGCAGGCTCATCATCTGCCAGTATTGCTGTCAAATATGGTGCGTCCATGAGGTCATTATAACGCATTTGCCTCTTTTTTTGCCTGTTTTGCCTCTTTGATTATATGAATCTGTCCTGAAAAACGTGGAAAGTGTCCTTCTGAAGTCAAAAATCTGCTTTTAGCATTATTAGAGTTGTATAATAATGACGTTAAGAAACAAAAAGGAGGCAACAATGAAAAGAGCAGCTAGAACGCTTCTCCTTGCAGGTATTATCCTTGCACTCTTCCTCGGACCAGTATTTGCTGGTGGTTCTAATGAATCATCATCATCCGAAGGAAAGACAGTTATAGAAGTCTGGTCAGAAGACAGACATGATATGGAATATGTAGAGGCAAAGGTTGCTGAATACAACGCAACAAATACCGATAACATCCAGATTAACCTTACAATCATCTCGGATAACTTCCGCAACATGCTCCAGATGGCATTTGCAGGTGGTACAGCTCCAGATGTTGCTGGTATCAATGCTATTCCTATCAACATGCTTGTTGATACAGGGATTGCAATGCCACTCAACGAGTACATCGATGCATCTCCTGAGTATCAGAAGGTAAATGACCCGTACAACCAGGTTTACGAGGGAACAAACGCAAAGAATGGCAATATTTACTGGGTTCCTACAGGAATGAGATCCGGTGTTCGTGTTATCTACAACAAGGACCTTATTGAGCAGTGTGGCTATACAGAGATTCCTAAGACTCTCGAAGGCTACATCGATATGGCAAAAGACATCACAGCACAGGGAAACAATGTATTCTATGGAATCGGATTCACAAATGCTTCCCCATTCGAGAGACTCCTTGAGATGGCTGCTGAGATGTCCGGTATCTATTACTATGACTATGTAAATGGCCGCTTTGATTTCTCTGGCTATAAGCCAATTCTCGAGCTTGGAAGAAGATTCTTCACAGAGAACATCGCTTATCCAGATCAGCAGGGCGTAGACAACATGCGTGCTCTCTTCTCTGTCGGCATGTTTGCTCTTTGGTCAAATGCTTCTCAGGAAGCTGCAGTATTCACAGAGCAGATTCCTGTTCAGGGATTTGAGTGGGGCGTTGCAGAGCTTCCTACACTCACAGGTGAGGTAGTTGGTGCTCTTGAGACAACACCTTCAAAGGGCTGGGGAATCATTTCCTCTACAGACCATCCGGAAGAAGCATGGAAGGTTATCGAGTTCTTCCAGTCTGAGGATTTCCTCAAGGGATACCTTGAAGCAGGTTACTGTCTGCCATCAACAGATTACATGGCATCTGTAATCGACAGCTCCAAGACAGGTCGCCTTGCAGACTTCGCTCTCAAGCCATATGAGACTGTTTATCCGAAACCGCCAGCAGTAAACCTCTCTGGTGATGACTACCGCACAGTTCTCTGGAATGCTGTAATGGGCTATGTTGATATCGATACAGCTATTGCAGATCTCAACAAGCGCTATAACGAGGCCCTTGATGCTGACGTAGCATCCGGCTCTGCAACAAGACTTGTAATCAAGGATTACGATCCACTTCACCCAGATCAGGGTACTCCGGAGTATCTTACAGAATAGTCTCCGCTGGTAATCATAACGGGGAGCTTCATGCTCCCCATTCTTAAATCAAAGGAGGGCGGATGCAAAATAAAGCAACAAAAATAATCAAGAAGGAGGATAAGAAGGACAGGATTGCAGCTATTCTGATGCTTTCTCCTGTAGTTATTCTTCTCCTTGTCTGCTCGATTTATCCATTCCTGTGGATGTTCCGCTATGTCTGCTATGACTACAACGGTTTCACCGCTACATTCACTGGCGCTCGTAACTTCACGAGAATGATTCATGATACGACATTCTGGACGAGTGTCGGCCATACGTTTGAATATGCTTTATATAAGCTTGTATTCATTATTCCTCTTGCACTTGTCTGTGCAGTTCTGTTGAACCAGAAGATTAAAGGCACATCTGTATTCCGCGCTGTTTACTTCATGCCTACGGTCATAAGTTCTTCTATTTCCGGTATGATCTTCACCTTCATCTTTGCTACACAGAATGGTATTCTCAACGGAATCCTCATGGCGTTGGGAATGGATGCTCCTGTTCAGTGGCTTACCAGCCCTGACCATGTCATGAGCGCAGTCACAGTACTTGCTGTCTGGGGTGGTTTTGGTAACTACATGCTTTATTTCATCACAGGTATGAATGTCATCTCTGAAGATGTTTATGAAGCTGCGAAGATTGATGGTGCTAATGGTATCCAGACTTTCTTCAAGATAACACTGCCAATGCTCAGCCCGATTCTCAAGGTCGTACTCATGCTGGCAATCACAGGTGCGTTCAAGGATTATGAGGCTATCATGGTTCTTACTCAGGGTGGTCCAGGAAACAGATCGATGGTCATGTTCCTCTATATCTACAACATGATTTTCGGTTCAGGCCTGACAAATATGACACAGCCTCAGATTGGTTATGGTGCGCTTCTTTCCGTTGTCGCGGCTATCATAGTCGGTATCGTCACGATTGCTTACCAGCGTATAGCCCGTAAGCTCGACAATGTAATGTAAGGGGGGAGTGTATGGAAAAATCTAGAGCGGTAATGTCAGGAAAGCAGAAAGCTGTGATGGCAGTTATCTGGCTTTTGATGCTGATTCTCGCAATTCTTACAATTTTCCCAGTTGTCTACATTGTTCTCGGTTCATTCAAGAGTAATGTTGAGCTTCTTGTCGGTGGTTCGAACATCTTCCCGACCGAATGGCATTTTGAGAACTATGTCCAGGCTTGGACTGGAGCGAAATTCGCTACATATACATGGAACAGTATTGTTATTTCTGTATGTGTCATGCTTATTTCACTTTTCATCTCCACGATGGCAGGATATGTATTCTCCCGCAGCCGTTTCCCGGGAAAGAATCTTATTTATGGTGTTTTCATTGCATTCATGTTCATCAATGTCGGTTCTGTATCCATCAGACCTCTGTATGAACTTGCAACAGCACTTCATCTGAATGAGAGTCTTCTTCCTATCATCCTGATTTCCGTAGGTACAGGTCAGGCAACATATATCTTCCTTTCTAGGGGCTTTGTTGATTCCGTACCTCGTGAACTCGATGAGGCTGCAAAGATTGACGGCTGTACGTTCTTCCAGACATTCATCAGGATTATTCTTCCTGTCCTGAAACCTGTCATGGGAACAATCGCCCTTCTTTCTTTCCGTCAGGGATGGAACGAATACATCATGCCGTTGGTTTTCACGATGGCAAGAGATAATCTCAGACCTCTTACGGTCGGAGTCAATATGCTCAAGGCAACCGGTGGTGGTGCTGCTGCATGGAACGTAATGTTCGCAGGTGCATCAATTGCTGTTGTTCCTATGCTCATCATCTATATCATATTCAACAAGAACTTCATGAGCGGCTCTACAGCAGGAGCTGTGAAGGGCTAATGAATCTGGGGGCTCCGGCCCCCATTATTATCGAGGTTATATGCGTGCTTTGAATCGTGATGGTTTCGTCCTAAGCTATCTCTCTGCAATCACTGCAGAGGATTTTCAATCAAGTCTCACTGACCGAAATCAGCTTCGTCTTGAAGCAAGACTGAGAAAGAGTATTTCTACCGAGAAACCGGAAAAACTTGCACCTCTATCCATCGAGATAGGGAAGAGTGTGGATAAAGCTGTCTGGGAACCATATTATGCACATGGGAGCATCTTCGTAGACAGGTCATCATTCTATTCAGTCCTGAATAAAATCAGGATGCATGTTGCAACGACTCTCATAAGCGAAGAGGAGCAGACAGTTGATGCAGTTCTGTGGACTTACATGTCTACTGGAGTATATGTTAACGGAGAGCTCTCTGCAGAGATAAAGTATCCTGTCTATAAACCAATTGAAAGTGTCAGGTTCACTCTATCTTTGCAGAAGGGAAGAAATGACATTGTCTTCGTCTCTGATAATCTTGGTGTCCGCGATACAAGAAACATGCTTGCTTTCCAGATTCTCAATGGAAAGGGTATTCTTTCTACGATTCCGGATACAGGGGCTGAAGAAGAATATGGAAGGACTGCGAATTTTCTCGATGAGATAAAAATCGGAAGGGGAGAACTTCATTTCGCATCTCCTGCACCGAATGGAACGAAGCTTATTTTCTCAAAGCATACAGATGACTATACAGAAAAAGCTTCCATGCAGCATATAAAGGATATTTCAGGACTTTATTCCGTCTCTGTTCCTGAAGGCTTCGAGAAAGCTGCAGTTGTCATAGGAGCAATGAAGCGCAGCTTTGAATTCTCAGAACGCATTCAGCCTGAGTATCTTCCTCCTATGTCATCTTCTGATAGATTTAGGGAAATACTTCGCAGGATTGGAAACGTTGCTATGCTTGATCGTGGAGATCATGGCTTTGCACTCTTTGCAATCCTTGCAAGAAAATATCTTGGGATTGAGAGAGAGGATGAGATTGCTCTTATCCGCAATGATATTTCTCTTATCAAGCGCCGTGGAGATTGTTCTGATTTCCTTGTTTGTGCCCTTTTGAGATACATTCATGAATATGGTCTTCCTGAGTGTGTCAAGGATGAAGCTTTTGATGCTCTGACATCATTTCGGTATTGGATGACGATGAAAGGGGCTGATGGAATGTGCTTCTGGTCTGAAAATCACTCGCTGATGTTCTATTATTCTGCTTGTGATGCTGGATCGCTTTATCCGGATGCTTATTTTGAAAGAGCTGGAATGACAGGAAAGGAACTTCATGCATATGGTGAAAGACGGGTTGAAGAGTGGCTTGATGATGTTCTTGAGCAGGGGTATGAGGAATTCCTTAGCTCCACATATATGTGTGTCACCTTCGCAGTTCTTCTGAATGTCATCGATTACTGCAAGCCTGAGATTTCAAAAAAGGCATGGCAGGTTACTGACAGAATTCTCAAAATGCTTGCAGAAAGCACATTCGATGGTGCTGTCATTGCTCCGATGGGAAGAGTGTACAGAGGTGTGATCTATCCGTATAGAGAGTGCGTTGCAGCTTTGATGAGTGCTATCAGCGGCGATGCAGCTTATGCATATGGAGAGGGCTGGCTTGCATTCCTTGCATCAAGTTCGTATAAGTTCCCCTCAGGTCTTGAATCTCTGATGAAGGAACCTCTTAAAAAGAAATATTCAACGGGCAATGCAATGGTTTCCATCGAGAAAACAGAAAGCTATATGCTGACAGCTGTTGAATCTCCTAGATGCGATGAATCTTTCAGAAGATGGCAGAATACGATGGATGATGACTCTGTGGATGCCGAGGATAACCACTTTGTCAAATCGCTTAATGAGTGCTTCCATGGAACATCCTGCTTCCAGCCAGGTGTTTACGGGTATCAACAGCACATGTGGACTGCGGCCTTGTCATCATCTGCCCTTGTCTTTGTAAACCATCCTGGAACAACTTCAGAGGAAGCAGAGCTGCGGCCTGGTTACTGGAATGGAAATGGAGTGATGCCGTCTATTGCTGTACAAAAGGGAACTCTCGCTGCAATTTACTCAATACCGGAGAATCATCCGGTAGGCTTTACTCATCTCTATATCCCATTCTTCAGATTCCGGGAGCACAGGGAGTGTGGTAACTGGATATTCCTTGCAGAAGGGAAAGGCTATCTTGCTATCTGGAAAAGCGGAGAAATGCAAAGCTATGATGATGAAATTGCCTCCTCAGAACTCAGGCTATATGCAAGAAAAGCCGCATACTTGGTGAAAGCAGGAAGTTCTTCAGAATCGAGTTTTGATGATTTTATTGAAAACACTCTCAAGCTGGATGTTGAATTCTCCGAGAATGAGATGAAGCTCTACGTAGATGGAGAAGCTGTTCTTGATTACGTTCCGGTGGATGACCGCACACAATATCTAGATTGAGTGAAAAGGCAAAAATAATCCCTGCAACCGCAGGGATTATTCTGTCTTCTCGTCAGAATTTCTGTGCTTTGTCGATATCGACAACAAAGACAACACAGCCACCTGCCGGAACTTCCACCATATTCGCACTAGCAGGATTGAACATTCTCATATCCGCACCGGAAACAGGGCTCAGCTGCATCCTGTGTCCAGCATATTTTTTCAGCACATCCAGTGCAGCATCAACCTTCTCATCTTCAGTTCCAATCAGAAGAGTGGTGTTCTTTGATTTCAGAAAACCACCTGTTGTAGATAACTTAGTGACGAAAAAGCCCTTCTTATTGAGCTCCTGCACTGTATCTGTTTCATCAGCAGTCTGAATAATTGAAAGAATGAGCTTCATTCGTTTTTTCTCCTTTTCCGCTATTATACCACGATGGTGTTATGCGACGCAAATAAAACTGTAATTTATTTGGCTGTAATAAATAAAATTTGTAAAATTAAGCAATTCATCTGTGTTTTCATTGCATTGGGAGAACTCTTTTTCAGATTTGCATTACATGAAAGTATCTTTGTATGGACACCATGAAAAGAAGCACCATAATCCGTTTGGTAATAGCCATCGCCATTTCTTTCCTTATTGTTTCTGCGCTTGCTGTTTTCTTTATACGTCTTTCTGAAAGATTTACCGGAATAACAGATGAAAATGATGCTGAGGATGTGGTGAGAGATCTTGATGGAACAGAGTGGATGACTGATAAAGAAGGGAAAAGGACATTTGAGAGAGTGTTCCAGATGGAGGCTCCTCAGTCACTGGAGATAGAGAGAATTGGCCGCACTTCAGCACTCTTTGTCTTTGGTGATATTTCCACATCTGTCGCCCTCGATGATGGATATCTTTGTGGAGTTCTTAATGGCAGGGAGTTTCTGGTCTCCGTTTCTCAAAGCCACACCGGAGAAGGAAAGGCTGTTTCTATCCTCTCCGGTGAAGAGCTTATTGTTTTCTATTGATTGTTTTTCCTTGCAGCCTCAATGAAAGCATAGAAACATGGGTGAGGTCTGTTTGGTCTGGATTTGAACTCAGGATGGAATTGAACAGCCATAAAGAATGGATGAGAAGCAATCTCGAGAGCCTCGACAAGGTGGCCGTCAGGACTTGTTCCAGAGAATACCATACCGGCTTTTTCGAATTCTTCCCTGTATTCATTTGTGAATTCATATCTGTGTCTGTGGCGTTCATATACAAGCTCGCTCTGGTAAGCTTTTTCCATTTTCGTTCCTTTTTTGACTGCACAAGGATATGCACCCAGTCTCATTGTGCCGCCCTTTGGAATATTGCCCGTCTGATCTGGCAGGAATGATATGACAGGGTGGGTTGTTGCTGCATCAAACTCTGAAGAGTTGGCATCGCTGTATCCGAGAACATTTCTTGCGAATTCAATTGCCGCTATCTGCATACCAAGACAGATTCCGAAGTATGGGACATTGTTTTCCCTTGCATATCTTGCTGCCGCTATCTTTCCTTCAATTCCCCTGTTTCCGAAACCACCTGGGACAAGGATTCCTGAGACTTCCTTCAATAGTGAAGGCGCGCTTTTTTCATTGATTGCCTCTGCATCAACCCAGTCAATCAGGACCTGAGAATGCTGACTCCATGCCGCATGCTTTAGAGCTTCAATGACTGAAAGGTAAGCATCATGGAGCTGTATGTACTTGCCGACAATGGCAATTTTCACGGATTCTGTGCTTTCCTTTGCATTTCTGATCATCTCTTTCCACTCTGTCATGTCCGCAGGAGATGTTTTTAGTCCAAGTTCACGGCAGACGATAGTATCAAGTCCTTTTTCCTGCAGCATGATTGGCGCTTCATAGAGAATTGGAACAGTACTGTTCTCGATTACACAGTCTTGTTTGACATTGCAGAACAGGGCAATCTTTTTCAGTACGGATTCCTCTATCTTCTCATCAGAGCGCGTCACGATGATATCTGGAAAGAGTCCTGCATTCATCATCTCCTTTACAGAATGCTGTGTCGGTTTTGATTTATGCTCTCCTGAGGATTTTATATATGGAACAAGGGTTACATGAATGAAAAGACAGTTCTCCTTTCCCTTTTCCAGCGCAATCTGGCGAATTGCCTCAAGGAAAGGCTGGGATTCGATATCTCCGATTGTACCGCCAATTTCTGTGATCACAACATCTGCTCCTGTCTTTTCTCCCAGTGAGTAGATGAAGTTCTTTATTTCATTTGTGACGTGCGGAATAATCTGTACAGTTGAGCCAAGATATTCTCCATTCCGCTCTTTGTTGAGCACATTCCAGAAAACCTTGCCAGATGTGAGATTGGAATACTTATTGAGATTCTCATCGATAAATCTCTCGTAGTGCCCCAGATCGAGATCCGTTTCCGAACCATCATCTGTAACAAAGACTTCTCCATGCTGCAGAGGACTCATCGTTCCCGGATCCACATTCATATATGGATCGAGCTTCTGTGCAGCAACCTTCAGACCTCTTGCCTTCAGCAATCTGCCAAGACTTGCTGCTGTAATACCTTTACCAAGGCCGGACACAACTCCGCCTGTAACGAAAATATGCTTTGTCATGATTACCTCACTCAATCATTGTTCTGAGAATATACAGGGCTGCATCTTTAAGTGAAATCCTTCGGTTCATTGCAGTCCTTTCAATCAGTTTGTGAGCCTCTTCTTCCTCAATATCCTTTTTGCGGACAATGGCACACTTTGCTTTTGAGACTATCTTCGTCTCATCGAGTCTTCTTTCTAGATTTTCTATCTTCCTGTTGTTCTCTTCCCTCATCATCTTGATGTAAGAGGAGAGGGAGAGAGTACTTTGGAGAATCTGCCTGACTATTGGTTTCTCCACAATGAGAATGCCTTGGGAGAGAAGAGTGTGGGAAAATTCCTCTGCCGTTTCTCTTCTCATGAGCATGATTACAGCTGCGTTAGTCTCCACAGCTGCCATGCTTGCAAGCTCCATTCCGGATTCATCCTGCAAAGGGAAATTAATGACCACGGTGTCCCATTCTTCATCCAGTATCCTCCTTCTTGCACTGGAAGCTGATGATGCGAGAGAAATCTCTGCTCCATCTCTTTCAAGGAGCATTCTGATTGCATCAAGGCTCTTTTCCGTAGGGGATACTGCAAGAATTTTCACGTTACCTGAAACTCCATATCCCTGGCCGTGACTTTCGGATAGCCAGAGTCCGAGGCTGTTTTCCAGTCTGTTCTTTTTGCATTCAGGAAGCACTCAACAAGATGTGAGGGAAGAATACCTTTTATGAAATCAGAATCAGAAGCTTCATCTATGGCTTCTTTCAGATTCTCCGGAAGCTTTCTTTCCACAATGTCTTCAAGCCTTGCATTTGTTTCGATTCCTTCTCTTGCTGCGCTAACAAGCAGGAGCAGTGCAAGATAGGGATTGCATGAAGGATCGGCAGAACGCACTTCGATGCGTTTTGCGCTCTCATTCTGTGTTTCCGGAATCCTTATAAGAAGGCCTCTGTTGCCAGTTCCCCAGCTCACACTTCCAGGAGCTTCAAATGATCCGAGTCTGTCATATGAATTAGCAACAGGATTGAGGAACACTGTTATCTCTGAGATGCGACGGAGTATTCCTGCTGTCATGTTCTCCTTAATGGCATCAAATGATTTTTCATCTCTGTGGCAGGAAAGGCTTATATGAAAACCTGAACCGGACTCTTCGAAAAGCGGCTTTGGCAGGAAGGAGGCGAACAATCCAGAACGATAGGCAAGCATTTTCAGTGCCGATTTGAATGTGATTATGTCATCAGCTGCACAAAGGAGCGTTGAAGGCCGGAATGCCACTTCATTCTGTCCAGGTCCCTTTTCATGGTGGCTTGTTTCGATGTAAATACCCATCTCTTCCAGCATCAGGGAGATTTCACGTCTCAGGTTTTCTCCTTTATCCATGGGAGCGACATCGAGATATCCGGCCCTGTCCATTGGATTGAGTGTCGGATTGCCGTTGTCATCGAGGGAGAACAGATAGAATTCGCATTCTGTTCCTGCAAGCATTTGCAGCCCATCCTTCACAAGGTTGATTTCGAGATTTTTCAGAAGATATCTTGCATCGCCTTCAAATGGAGACATGTCAGGATGTTTGATGCTGCAGAATAATCTGATTACCCTTCCATGTTCCGTAGGCCGCCATGGAAGTACTGCAAGCGTATCAGGGTCGGGAAAGAGCAATAGATCAGAATCCTCAACATTCAGAAATCCCCTGATTGCAGATGCATCAAATCTGATTCCCTCATCAAAGGCTCTTTCCAGTTCACTGGCGGAGATTGAGACATTTTTGAGCTGTCCGAAGATATCGCAGAAGGAGAGACGGACAAATCGTACATTCTTCTCCCTGACATAGGACAGTACATCTTTCTTACTGTATCCGTTCATGGCATCCTCTCTTGAGACAGAACCATCATAAGCTGCTGGATCCTTTATTCCGGATACCGGGAGAAAAAGGCCCCAGCCATCTGACGCCTTTGTCAACGGAGAAAGAATACACTTAGAGATTGTATTGGGCAAGAGAATATTTCACGAGTATTTGGAAAAAATAGAGAAGTTTATTGACTAATTATTTTTGATTAAGCTATAACATAGCCATCAACAAGGGCGTTGCAGAAAGGCTGCGATGCCCTTTTTTATTAAGTCTTGGAGGAGTTTATGGAGACGGTTACAGATTATTTCGGTTCTCTTGTATTCAATGATGCTGTGATGAGGGAGCGGCTTCCTAAAGACATCTATAAAGCTTTGAAGCGCACGATTGAGGAAGGAAAGGATCTCGATATAAATGTTGCAAATTCTGTAGCCAATGCCATGAAGAACTGGGCTCTGGAAAAAGGCTGTACTCACTATACTCACTGGTTCCAGCCGATGACCGGAATTACTGCAGAAAAGCATGAGGCCTTCATCTCTCCAGCAGAGGGAGGAAAGGTTCTTCTGGAATTTTCTGGCAAGGAACTTATCAAAGGAGAGCCAGATGCTTCTTCTTTCCCTTCCGGTGGCCTGAGGGCGACTTTTGAGGCTAGGGGATATACTGCATGGGATCCGACGAGCTATGCATTCATAAAAGATGAGACACTCTGTATTCCGACTGCTTTCTGTTCATATTCCGGAGAGGTTCTGGATAAGAAAACTCCACTTCTTAGAAGTATGGAAGCACTCTCTACCGAAGCTGTGAAGATCTTGAAGCTTTTTGGTACGGAAGCAAAGCGTGTGATTACGACAGTCGGGCCTGAACAGGAATATTTTCTAATCGACAAGGCAGATTACGCAAAGCGTAAGGACCTTATTTACACAGGCCGTACACTCCTTGGAGCCAGAGCACCTAAGGGGCAGGAGATGGAGGATCATTATTTTGGCGCCCTTCGCACTCGTGTTTCAGAATATATGCAGGATCTGGACAGAGAACTCTGGAAGCTCGGTATCTATGCCAAGACATCACATAACGAAGTAGCACCTTGTCAGCATGAGCTTGCACCGATATTCACCACCACGAATATCGCTGTTGATAACAACCAGCTGACAATGGAGATTATGAAAAAAGTTGCTGAACGCCATGGATTTGCCTGTCTTTTGCATGAAAAGCCATTTGCAGGCGTGAATGGTTCTGGAAAGCATAACAACTGGTCAATTTCAACAGAAAAAGGCACAAACCTCCTTGAGCCGGGCGAGAGTCCCAAAGATAATGCACAGTTCCTGCTTTTCCTTGTTGCCGTGCTGAAGGCTGTCGACGAGTATCAGGATCTGCTGAGAATGTCGGTAGCCTCAGCCGGTAACGACCATAGGCTTGGAGCAAATGAAGCACCTCCTGCAATCGTGTCAGTATTCCTTGGAGATGAGCTTACGGAAATACTGGATGCAATTGCTGAAGGAAAACCAGTACCAGGCAGAAGCAAGGAGAAGATGCGCCTTGGTGTCCATGTTCTTCCAGCCATTCCAAAGGATACGACTGACCGTAACAGAACAAGCCCGTTTGCATTTACCGGAAATAAGTTTGAGTTCAGGATGCTTGGTTCTTCCTTCTCCGTTGCAGAACCAAATACTGTCATGAACACAATCGTTGCAAAGGAGCTGAGAGAGTTCTATCCGATACTCTCAGAAGCTGAGGATTTCACCAGTGCTGTCAATGACCTTGTCCGCGATACATATATTGCCCACAGGCATATCGTGTTCAATGGCAACAACTATTCTTCTGAGTGGGTGGCCGAAGCAGAGAGAAGAGGACTGATGAATCTCTCATCCTCGCCAGAGGCTTATGATACGCTTCTCTCACCTAAGAACATTGAAGTGTTCGGAGAGTTCGGTATCTACAGTTCAATCGAGCTTCATTCTCGCTATGAAATCCTCAATGATGAGTATTCAAAGACAATTCATATCGAGGCCCTTACAATGATCGATATGATTAACAGACAGGTACTTCCTGCTGTAATGGAGTTTTCAGGAGATCTTGCAAAAGGCATAGCTGCCAAAAGAAGTATATTGCCGGAGATGAAGACGGAAGCTGAAAACAGCAGGCTGGCGGAGATTGAAGGTCTGGAAAACAATCTTTACAGGGAAACAAAGAATCTGGAAAGGATTGTTGCAGCAGCTGAGGATTATTCTGGGTCGTCGCTTGCACACTATTACAGGAATTCTGTCATTCCTCAGATGGAGAGTGTACGCAGTTACTGTGATGCCCTTGAACTGATTGTAGGACAGAAGAATTGGCCATATCCTACATATGGCGAAATGCTGTTTTACGTTTAAATGAAAAGGGGGACTGTGGAATTACCTGCAGCCCCCCCCCATTAAATCAGTTCTCGGAGAACTCTTCCTTGCCAGCTCCACAAAGAGGGCATACCCAGTCCTCTGGCACATCTTCCCACTTTGTTCCTGGTGCGATTCCGTTATCCGGATCACCTGCAGCTTCATCATAAACATAACCGCAAAGATTGCAGACATACTTCTTCATAATGTTCCTCCATTATTGATAATCGTTATCAATAAGGTACTCCTTTTATTCTTAGCAGTCAATTGTGAACTGTATGTTTCCTGATAAGGGAACTGTTTTGTGAAGAATATATGTTATAATTTTCCCAAAAAGGAGTTTTTATGGATATAAATACCGGTGCACTTATTATTGTGGCATTCTACCTCATAGGTATGCTCATTATTGGTTTTATTGTCGGTAAAATCAAAATCAAGACCAGTAGTGATTACATGCTTGCTGGCAGACGTATGGGCCTTTTCATGGTTGCATTTTCCCTTTCTGCAAACAATATTGGCGGCGGTTCCACCACAGGGCTAGCAGATAAAGCATTCGGAACATGGGGTATGAGCGCAATCTGGTATGTTCTTGCAGCTTCGCTTGCGATGATACCCCTTGCATATTTTGCACCACGTATCAGAAAGACGATGGCTGTCACTATTCCGGAGGTTGTAGGCAGACGGTTTGGCAGAGGAAGCTCTGTATTCTCTGCAGTTCTTAATATTATCGCACTGTTCTGTCTCACATCATCTCAGGTTGCTGCTTCCGGTTCTGTTGTCGCGACACTGACCGGCATCCCTATGAATGTCTGCATGATAGTGGCTGGTATAATCATCATTCTCTACACAACGCTTGGTGGCATGATTGCTGATCAGGTATCCGATCTGGTTCAGTTCATCATCATTCTGGGCGGCCTTGCCATTGCAACTCCGATTGTTCTTCATGACTGCGGAGGATGGGATGTAATTGCCTCGAAGCTTCCTGGTGATCAGCTTGACCCGACAAAGATCGGCTGGGTTGTAATCATTGGATATATCTTCAATTACTTCTGTACGTTCCTTTCTGGCCCTGAGATGATAAGCCGTTTTGAAAGTGCCAAGGATGAGAAGACTGCATTCAGAGCTTCTCTTCTTTCCGGAGTTCTGATGGCTGCCATGGCGGTTTTCCCGACACTCCTCGGTCTTGCAGCATTGGCTCTCAAGGATCAGATTCCTGGCATCACAGGTGCAACAGCAATGATGGCTGTCACAGAGCATTTTGCACCTACAATCATCACAGGTATAGTTTCTGCAGCTATCATTTCAGCTACGATGTCTTCCGCAGATTCCAACCTCCTCTGTATGTCCACGATGTTCATGAACGACATCATGATTCACTACAGCAAGAAGTGCAGAAGTCTTTCAGATAAAGGCATGATCTTCTGGACAAGAACCTGCAATGTCATCTTCTGTGCAGTTGCTATGTTGATATCATTGCTGCAGATTAACATTGTATCGATGAATACATTTGCTTTTGCAATCCGTTGTGCAGGTCCGTTTGCGGCTTATGGCCTTGGCATGGTCATTCCTCGCGCAACAAAGCACTCCGGACAGATTTCAATCATAACAGGAACTATTGGTGTTATTGTCTGGCAGATTCTTTCCGGCGGTGACTTCTACCTTGGTGTTCTTCCTGTCGTATTCGGATGTGCTGTCGGTACTGTCACATTCTTTATCGTGAATGCCATAGAGTGGAAACTCGGTGTCGAGCCTGCTCCATCTGCTTTCCTTTCTGAGAATGACAGAAAGAAGGTAGAGGCAAAGGAAAGATGAGATTATTCATCGCACTTCTGTTTCCTCAGAATACTGTTGAAGAGCTCGCTTCTTGTCGCGATGCTCTTCACAATGAGGCTCTCTCAGGATCATTTGTCCCAATGGATAACCTCCATCTGACAATGGAATTCCTGGGGGAGTGCAGTTCAAAGGAATGTTCTCTTATAAAAGAAGCCATGGACTCTCTGAGTTTTGAGAGCTTCAGTATCAAAATGGATCGTCTTGGATTCTTCAGCCGGCCAGATGGCGATATCTGGTGGGTAGGGGTTGAGAAAAACAAGGCGTTGGAAAACCTACATTCACAGCTTTCACAAGAACTTGGAAAAAGAGGGTTCAAGCTTGAGAAAAAGCGTTTTAAGCCTCATATAACACTCGCTCGTCGTGTCATCACAAATACAAAAGATGGCAGGATAGACTGTATCAGGACTGACATTGATTCTGTATCCCTGATGCTTTCCGAAAGGGGAAATGGCAGGATGATCTACACGGAACTGTACAGAGTGCGGGCTTTAAACAAATGAAGCGGAAGATTTCTCCTCCGCTTTTTTCATTATTTAATGTTGAGGAATGCTTTATAGCAGGACAGCGCTGATGTGACATCACTTACTGCTGTTATTTCCCATGGGGAATGCATGGAGAGAACTGCTACACCGCAGTCAATCACCTGCATACCATAATATGCTGCGAACTTGGCGATAGTTCCACCACCTCCAACATCCACTTTCCCCATTTCAGACATCTGATACTTTACATTATTGCTGTCCATCGCTTCTCTAAGCGTTGCGATGAATTCAGCGTTGGCATCGGATGCTCCGGATTTTCCTCTTGCTCCTGTGTATTTGTTGAATACAACGCCTCCTCCAAGAACCGATGCGTTTTTCTTATCGTAAAGGGAGGCATTGAGCGGATCATATGCTGCGTTCACATCGCTGGAGAGCATCAGGGAAGAACGCATAGTTCTTCTAAGCCTCAGGCCGTTATATCCACCAAGTTTTTCAATCACTTCAGAAACGGCATTTTCAAGCAATGTGCTGTCCATGCCGGTTGCCCCGACAGAACCGATTTCCTCTTTATCGACTAAGACGCAGCATGATGTACGTTTTGGGTTTTCTGTATCGAGTAATGCCTCAAGAGAGGTGAATGCACACACTCTGTCATCCTGGCCGTATGCCAGTATCATAGATTTGTCGAGACCGAGCATTTTCGATTTCCCGGAAGGAACGATTTCAAGTTCTGCACTCTGGAAATCCTTTTCTTCGATTCCTGCTGTTTCAGAAAGAATTGAGAGAATCCTGTTCTTTCCCTTGTCTTTTGCACCTTCTCCTCTTTCCTCATTCAGTCCGACTATGAGATCCAGGTCTTCTCCCTGAATGAATTCAGCTGCCGTTTTTTTCATCTGGTCCTGTGCCATGTGTGGGAGAATGTCGGAGATGCAGAAGGTGAGCTCGTCATCTTCTCCGATGGAGATTTCCTTTTTGGTTCCATCCTTTTTCACGACAACGCCATGAATGGCGAGTGGAAGTGTTACCCACTGATATTTCTTTATTCCGCCATAATAATGAGTGTCGAGATAGACTATGCCTTCATTTTCATAGAGAGGATTCATCTTCACATCAAGGCGTGGTGAATCGATATGAGCTCCCAGTATGTTCATTCCGTTCTCAATTGGATCGGTTCCAATCTGGAAAAGCACTATTGATTTGGAATACTGGACATAATAGACCTTGTCTCCTGGCTGCAATGAAGATACAGATTCAATATTCCTGTAGCCTTTTTCTTCTGCACTCTTTATTATTTCCTTAACGCATTCCCTTTCGGTTTTTCCGTTATCAAGGAATGTTCTGTATTTACTGATTATATCCATATAGCCTCCGTTTCCGATGATACTCCAAGTGCTATCGGGTGCAAAGACCTCTCATTCCTGTTATGCTGTCTTTATGGCCAGAAAAAAACACCGGAAAATTCATAATATTACACTGAGAGAACAGATAAAAAAGGAACCAGGACTTTTTGTTGTATATATCCTCCTGAGAACAGCCGTTGTCGGAGTCATGATTGCTCAGATTCTCAACAAGGACTGGCAGAACGTGATGCTTTGCATATATACATTGTTTCTTTTCACCATTCCTTCCTTTATTGAGAAGAACTGGCATATAGATATTCCGAACACATTGGAAGTCATTATTCTCATATTCATCTTTGCAGCTGAGATTCTGGGCGAGATAAGAGCTTTCTATGTCAGTGTTCCTGGCTGGGATACTGCTTTGCATACGATAACAGGATTTCTTTCCGCTGCTGTCGGTTTTTCGCTTGTTGATATCATCAACCGTAACGAGTATACAAAACTCTACCTTTCACCGATATACGTTGCCATTGCGGCCTTCTGTTTCTCGATGACAATCGGCGTGTTATGGGAATTCTTTGAATTCGCTGCAGACATGCTGTTCGGCCTGGATATGCAGAAGGATACAATTGTCAATTCAATACATACCGTGATGCTTGATACCACAGCTTCCAACAGGGTTGTATCCATTTACGGAATCACGGAAGTTTCTATAAATGGAGAGGACCTTGGGCTTGGTGGCTATCTTGATATAGGCTTGATTGATACGATGAAAGACCTTTTTGTGAATCTTATCGGCGCTGTTGTATTCTCCATTATCGGGTTTTTCTACATCAAAGGCAGGGGAAAGGGACACTTTGCGAAACGTTTCATGCCGACATTGATGTCAAAGAAAAAGGAAATTTCAGAACTTTAACCCTTTTCCTGGCTGTAGCGGCAAAGATTCCTCAGTCCATCCTCAACACGCCTGTTGAATGAAGAAGGAGGGAACACACCTTTTCTGTCCCTCTGTCCGCTCTTGATCCCGGTCAGGAGTTCAATGCCTTCGTCCACTTCAGATATCGCCCAGATGTGGAACATGCCACTATCAATGGCTTTTTCTATTGTTCTGGGGAGAATGAGGGAAGATGTGTTCTGTTTTGGCAGAATCACGCCTTGTGTTCCTGTCAATCCGGATACAGTACATGCATTAAAGAATCCCTGGATTTTCTCATTGATGCCGCCGACAACCTGCAGCGCTCCCATCTGGCTGACAGAACCTGTCACTGCAATATCCTGCCTGAGTGGTATTTCTGCGATTGCAGAAAGAAGTGCATACAGCTCCCCCAGTGATGCACTGTCTCCATCTACTTCTGCATAGCTTTGTTCAAAGCATATTCCGGCATAGAGTGAGAGGGGAAATGTTTTTGCATAGCGATGTCTGAGGTATCCTTCGAGAATCAGAAGGCCTTTATCGTGTATTCCTCCTGAAAGTCCTGCCTCATGCTCTATGTTCACGATGCCTTCATTTCCAGGAGCAACTGTGGCAGATATGACAGCAGGGGTTCCGCAGGAGGAGACGCGTCTGTCCATAACGGCAAGGTG
>CALXYN010000025.1 GCA_944392975.1 uncultured Spirochaetaceae bacterium
AATAATCCGTATAAGGAGGAAGTGGATCAAGGGACCTGTAGAATGTGACAGGAAGCTTTGCAGAAGGAGAGACGACACCGAAAAGAATATCGGCAATTGCCTTTCCTCCCATTTCTCCCGGATACCATGCATCGAGGATGGCTGAAGCTTTTTCCGAGGCAAAAGAAAGATTGACAGCAGACCCTGCTTCGATAATCACTATGAAAGGCTTTCCGGAAGCTGCAACAAGCTCAAGCAGCTTGCCCTGACGTCCTGGCAAGTCGAGGCTGGATTTATCCACACCCCATCCAAAATTACTGTTATCGTGCTGCTCCCCTTCCAGTGTTTCATCAAGTCCCAGTATAAGAACAACAGCATCCGATGCATCTGCAACAGCAGAAGCTTCGCTGAATCTGTCATCTACCTTCGCCAAATGTTCAGCACGAAGATCTGTAAGGCAGCAGCCAAGACTGTAGAGGACTCTTACGCCCCTCTTTTCAGCCTCATCCTCTATTCCTTCAAGAGGAGTTATGTATCTTGAAGCTGTTCCATGATAGTTACCATATAAAGCCACCCTGTTGTCTGCATTAGGACCTATCACACCAAGTGTCTTTATGTTCTTCAATGGAAGGATTCCATCATTTTTAAGCATTACGATACTCTTTCTGGCGGCTTCAAGCGCCAAGGCTTTTGCTTCAGGAGTACAGACATCCTTGATGCCTAGTCCATCCCACTCCGTTTTCTCATCCATTCCAAGAAGGAAACGTGTGGTGAAAAGCCTGATACATGAAACTGTTATGTCATCCTCTGAAATCAAATGCTTTTTCACAGCATCGAGAAGGGAATTGTAGGTGCATCCACAGTTGAGATCACAGCCTCTTTTAAGAGCCAATGCAGCAGATTCCAGAGCATTTTTAGTTACATTATGACCTTCATGGAAATCCCTGATAGCCCAGCAATCAGAGACAAAATGGCCCTCAAAGCCCCATTCTCCCCGCAGGATTTTCTGCAAAAAGGAACTTGCACAGCAAGGTTCACCATTGAGCCTGTTATAAGCACCCATCACGGCTTCTACATCATTTTCAACAAGTGCATGAAAAGCAGGAAGATAGGTCTCCTCCATATCCTTACGCGTTGCCTCTGCATTGAAACTGTGCCTAAGATCCTCGGGACCGCTATGAACTGCAAAATGCTTTGCGCAGGCTGCGGCTTTAAGATACCTGCCATCTCCCTGAAGTCCTTTCACGAACTCTGTTCCGAGCACTGCTGTCAGATATGGATCCTCTCCATATGTCTCCTGTCCCCTTCCCCAGCGGGGATCACGGAATATATTCACGTTTGGAGACCAGAATGTAAGGCCTTTGTAGATATCCCTGTCAGAACGCTTTGAAGCTTCGTTATACTTTGCCCTGCCTTCAGTGGCAATTGTATCAGCAATACGGTGAATGAGATTGCTGTCAAAAGTCGCTCCCAGTCCTATTGCCTGTGGAAAGACAGTAGCCGTTCCGGCCCTTGCGACACCATGAAGCGCCTCGTTCCACCAGTTGTATTCCTTGACCCCCAGCCTTTCAAGCGCAGGGGATGAGAACAGAAGCTGAGAGGCCTTCTCTTTCAGTGTCATCTGAGAAACAAGTTTCTCCGCCTTTTTCCTTGCCCAGCTCCTGTCCCTTTTCATTTCTCCTCCCGTTCCTTCAGCTTCCTTTTCAGTGCTGTAACAAACATCAGCGCTTCCAAAGGTGTTGAAGTATCTGGATTGAATGCATCGATATCCGCAATCATCTCCGAAAGAGGATTTTCATTCACATCCGACGAGCTGTCAATAAAAAGGTCTCCTTGGGATGTATCAAAGGAGTAATCAGCGAAATGCCGCTTCTGAAACAGCATTGCCTCTTTTACGACCTCTCTTGGAAGACCTGCAAGACGCGCGACATGAATACCATAGGAGGAGGTTGCGGCACCTGGTTCTGCCTTCCTGAGAAATGTAATCGTGTTCTTTTCCTCAAGTACTGACATATGCAGAAGCTGCATACCAGATGTGTCAAGCATTGTCAGTTCATGGTAATGAGTTGCAAATAGCGTGATTGCTGAAAGCTTCTTCAGATACTGCATGACAGCATATGCAATTGACATTCCATCTTGCGTAGATGTCCCCCTTCCGATTTCATCCATGATGATCAGCGAGCGATTCGTTGCCCCGCGGAGAATTGCAGCGGTCTCAGTCATCTCTACAAGGAATGTTGACTCACCCCTTGCAAGGTTATCGCTGGCCCCAACTCTGCAGTAGATTCTGTCAGTAAGAGGAATTACGGCACTGTCAGCCGGAACATAGGAGCCGATATGAGCCATCAGAGTGATGATGGCAACCTCTCTCAGGTATGTGCTCTTTCCAGCCATGTTCGGCCCGGTGATGAGAGCAAAACGGGAAACTGAGGAGGAAAAGGAGTTGGCAGTATATTTCTCCCTTCCTGTATATGCCTCAACGACTGGATGCCTGCCGTTAACAATCTCGAGATTTCCATCTTCAATGATATCTGGACGGACATAGCCACATTCAAGGGCAAGATATGCAAGGGATGAATAGAAATCCAGAAATGAAATAATCCTGCCCATGCCCTCAATTGCAGAATAAAGCCCCCTTGCCCTGTCAAGAAATGAAGAGAAAACAACTTTTTCCCTCTCAGCAGCTTCGAGACGGGCTCCTTCTATTTTTGCTTTTATCTCCTCCAGCTCCGTAGTGGTGAATCGCTCCCCTCCTACTAGAGTCTGACGTCTTATGAAATAATCAGGGATTTTATCCAAATTGGATTTTGAGACCTCAAAATAGGCTCCAATAATTCTGTTCTCCCCCATTTTCATATTCGTGATTCCAGTCTCTTCCTTGATTTTCTCCATATATGAAGAGAGAATCCCTTCTCCATTCGAAAGATAGGATCTGGCTTCATCAAGCTTGGGATCAAAACCGGAAAGGATGACGGTACCTTCATTCGCGATATTCGTACATTCCCTGTTTATAGCTCTGAGAGCATCCGATGAAAAATCTATAACAGCTTCAAAATCACCAGAGAAATCATCAGCAAGAGATAGATATTCACTTCTTTCGCTGATCAAGGAGAAAAAAGCTGTGGAGGTATCTGCTATGGCCAGAAAATCGCGGGGAGTAAGCTTTCTCAGAGATGCCTTTGACGAAAGTCTTTCAAGATCAGAGGAAGCTGCCAGAATAGATCTGACTCTCTCCATTTCCCCTCTGTCTGAGACAAAGAATGAAACCCAGTTCAGACGTTTTTCTATCTTCTCCTTACTCTCCAGCGGATGCAGGATTGCATCTTTAAGAAATCTTCCACCAGAAGCCGTCTTTGTCCTGTTCATTGCAGAAAAGAGTGACCCCTGTGTCCTGCCATCTGCAAGCGAGGATATCAGCTCCAGATTCCTGACAGCAGCACTATCCAGAAGAAGATATGTCTCATCCTCAATCTTCTCGATTGCCCTGATCTGAGGCAGCTCTGTCTTAGTATTGTCCTCAATGTATTTCAGAAGCGCCCCGATTGGAGACAATACAGGATCCTTTTCCCCTATTCCGAAAAGCTGGAGCGCAGATTCCGGGAACTGCTTTAAAGCTTCCTTTCTACCCTCTTTAACTGAGAAATACCAGGTTGGAAGTTTTGTGATGATTGCCTCAGTTCTATCAAGTATGCTGCGGAAGGACTTTTCAGTGAAATAAAGATCATCTGGGACGACAATCTCCTTCGGCGATACGGAGGCGAGAAGCGACTCCAATGCATGATACCCCTTCTCAAGGGGAAGGGAACGCACGCGGAATACACCTGTTGAGATATCAGCCCAAGCTGAAAAGACTCCCTTTGCAGTCGAATCTATGGCCATCACAAATGAGGAAGAGAGTGAATCAAGATACTCTTCGTCAACAACAGTTGCAGGCGTATATATTTCAGTAACACTGCGCTTTGCAAGCTCCCTGGGATTGTCCGAAAGAGAAAGCTGCTCACAGATTGCTACCTTGCGGCCTGAATCCAAAAGCCTTTTCAGATAGTTTCTGGCTGCATGATACGGGATGCCGCACATAGGATTGCCGGCACGCTGAGTAAGTGTCAGGTTCAGCAGTTTTGAAACATCCTCTGCATCAGAGCCGAACATCTCATAGAAGTCACCTAAACGGAAGAAAAGCACCATATCCTGATGCTTTTCCTTTATTTCCATGTACTGACGCATCATCGGCGTCAGGTTCTCTGTTCTGTCCATCGAATCAATAATAAGATGTTGTGATGGCAAGGACAAGCTTCAATCCAGTATTACCGATACCGGAAGAATCCCACTGGAATCCTTCATTCTGATTCCAAGTCATGTTCTCTACAAGGTAAAGACCTAGGGGGAATCCCGGAATCTGCATCTTGATACCAGCACCTGCAGCAAAATACCAGTCAATATTCTTGAATGATGAAAGCTCAGAGATTTCATCTGTTACACCAGTTGCGGAAACAAAGCCCTCTGCAGCCAGCATCTGGTAAACAAGCGGGTATGTCAAATCAACCTGATTATGCCAGAGGAAAGCCTTGTCATATATAACATCAAAACCTCTTCCGATATTCATGCCATCAATATAAAGCATCTCATATCTTGTAGCGCCTTCCTTTGCGTTATGCCAGCCCCAGTCTCCATCCTTCGACCAGAACTGATCGAACATGAAGGATACATTCGTGGAATATGAGAGCACGAGATTCATCGGCCTCTCCTCTTCGTCGAGGAACGAATAGATTGAATGATATACGGCACCGGAGAGAGAAACCCTGTTGTAATTTGAAAGGCCCATCAGAATACCGCCTGCATAGGTATACGATGCGGAAAGCACATATCCTCTTGTGGTGTTCTGCCTGAGGTCTCTTCCATCCCATGTCACAGAAAGCGTAAGCCTGTTCGACCACTGCCAGCCCTGATGGTACTTGTAAATGAGCTCTTCATAAGGCGTATACATCGTATCATCATAGACAGCATGATTGATTCCAAGGGAAATACCAGCAGAGAGTATCAGAGAGCCAGGATCAAAACTGAATGTATAGCCTGTTGTATAACCAAGGGCAATACGATAGTAGCGATAACTCATAAGATATGCATCCGATGGATAGAGAGGATTATCCGTTGCATACCACTCCTCTGCGGAATTATATCCGAGAGGGAATGTCTCCTTTCCATTGTCGCGGCCATCGAACATATCAGAATTAGGATTCTTCTGAAGCGTGTTGTCGCGGCTGCTTCTCTCTACAGAGAGTGAGATTGAGTTTGACCACCTCTTGTCTCCAACCCAATCATCAGAGAGTGATACAGAAACAGACTGTGTATCGGGAGAGAGTGTCGTGGAGATGGCGAGATCGCGGCCAGTTCCTGCCAGATTTCGGTCAGCCCACTGAAGAAACCCTGAGATGGGAAAACCATCCACAGTACCTCCGAATGTGGCTCCGAACTGCAGCTCCATCTGATTGCCCTCTTCAATGGTGAACTCGACGATGACTCCATCAGGAGTGTTTCCATAAAGGAGGTCAGCACGCACTGTTGAAAGAAGGCCGGTATTCATCATGTTCTGCTGGCTTCTTATGAGCGCTGAACGAGAGAATACATCGCCCACCTTGAGCGTAATCTCGCGTTCAAGAACATATGGTTTTGTCTTTGTCAGTCCATTGATGATAATCTGCTCGACAACGGACTGAGATCCTTCGTTTATTGTTATATCATAACTGATTGTGTGGTTGACTTCGTCTCTTACAGGAGTGAATACAATCATTGCTCTGATGTATCCATTATCGAAATAGAGCGAATTGAGAGCTTCCTGGACAGTGGCGATTTTCTCTGTGTCATATGCATCGCCGGACTGGATTGTAATCAGATTCTGAATAGCCTCATCGGAAAAAACATTGTTACCGGAAAATCTGATGTCCCCTATTGTCCATCTCTCGCCTTCCTCTATCGTATAAACGAGATTAACATAAACAGTCTTCTCATCCTCTTCCCCTGTGGGCACGACTTCTGTTCCGACAACTCTGGCATCAGGATATCCTTCCGTTCCATAGAGCTGTACAATTGCTGCAGTATCAGTCTCGATATTGCTCATGATGAGATTGCCAGAATTGAAGAATGACTTTTTCTTCTGTGTCATCACATTCATAAGATCATCTGCAGAAAGGCCTGAAACGCCGTTAAAGAGAATATCCCTTACTTTATTCTGCTTGCCCTCAGTGACTGTATAATGAACAGCAACAGTATTGAGCTCATTATTCTGTGAATATGATGGCTCAACTGTCGCATCTCTATATCCTCGCTCAAGATAATAAGAAAGAATTGAATCAGCGTTTATACTGAGCATTCCAGGAGTGAAGAAGTCCCCTTCCTCTATGGACTGCGCACGAAGAAGTGGATTGCGACCTATTCTGTCATTGCCTGAAATCGTAACAGAGTCAACCATCGGATTCTCGGCAAAACTGAAGAGTATCACAAGATGTTCATCCTCGCCTTCCCGCAAAGCCTCTGCACTGACATAGCTCAGCCAGGGCTGTGCATAAAGCACGCTGTTCATCTCTGAAAATGTAGCATCCGTGAAGGGTTCTCCCAGATATGGGGAAAGAAGGTCGTCAACTGTTTTCTCACTGACATTCTGTAGTCCTTCGTATCTGAAAGCGGTCATTGCCATTCCATCCCACCAGACGCTGTCACTGCTTGCAAACAGGACTGGAAGCGCAAAGAGCGTGAGTACTAGAATAAGAATGATCATCCTTGCTGTATTCTTCATTGAAAATTCTCCTTCGCGTATACTACCAAATTGTATCTTTTGCTTCCACATGTAAGACACAATTGGATTGCACAATCAGGCAAGATACACGAAAGATACACAAAAACTCACCAGACAATACGTTTGGAAACACCAAAGCCAAATGAATCAATTATATCATAGAGTGTGATATTGTCCGGACGCGTGAAAATATTAAAGACAGCAAGCGGGTTATCCCATTCAAGGGAAATCTCGATATCGAGATTGAGGTCATCTGCCAGGAAAGTATGCTGTGTATCAAGCTGATTGCTATCTGCATCGAGATGTATCATGCCCTCCAGATAAAGCTCAGGAGAGAGATATTTGCCAAGATAGAGTGTTGTTCCGTCAAGGTATCTTGCCATCGGTGAAAGCATGTCATTATTGAGATTTGAGGAAGCATAGGAAACTGTATCATAAATCAGGTTCTCAATGATATTTGTGTGAAGAGAGAACGTATCCAGCGAAAGCGAAGATCTGATTGACTGCTCAAGCGTATTGTCATTCTGCGATGCGATGATACCAAAGCGTGAAAGTATATCAACGGAAGCGGAGACAATTGAAACCATTGAGGATACAGAGATATCCCCATAGACGGAGTTCGGCAGAATTGACTGACCGAGAATCTGCATGATCTCGCTAAGAGGCTTTGATGGAGAACTTTCAAATGACGGGCTGAGATTATCCATCGTCGCATCGCGGAGATTGAGATAGATATCAACCTGATTACCATCCGAATCGAAGTCTCTCAGCCTTGCTCGCAGGTTGATAATCGGGTTGAAGCCTCTCATATCTGTCGGACTCTGGCGGAAGCTGATATTACCTTCTGTGATGTAGAAGTTCTTCTGGAAATAGAAGATTTCACCGGAGCGTATATCCAATGACCCGGAAACATCAAGCTGTCCCATCTCATCAACTTTCACATTGAGACTCTGGTACTCTGCAAGATCTGCCCTGAGAATTGGATCACCTGTAAGCGGGAATACGAACTTAACATTCTCCGTAAGAAGAAGAGACAGATCAGAAGTAGTTCTAGTATCTGATTTCCTGAGCATCCACTCAGGCATCGGTTCCATACCGATTGACATCGTGAGATTTGCGGCCTTCAGGTCACCATTGAGGTAAATAACCGAATCAGAGCGCTCTCCCACCCTTAGATAGCCAGTAACATCTCCCCAGATATCAACATTCGAAGAAGGAAGAGGAAGTCTTATACCTATCCAGTTATCCTCTTCAGCATAGACATCTACATACCATCCATCCAGTGAAAGCGATGAAGAGAGGTCAATCGTCAATGCAACGCGTCCAGGCGTTCTCTCATAGGTATCGAGCTCAAGAACTGTGCAATCATCGATGATTGATGAGAAGGAATTGTTCCAGACAGCAAAATACGGATTATGGAGAATTACCCTCTCTCTAGGCATCCAGAACACGTCGAATGAGACTTCTTCGGCAGCAAGGAATCCTGAGAGAACCCAGGACTGCCCTTCTTTTACAGCGATGATCTCGCCATGGGCAGGAGCTGGTCCTATAAACGAGATGGATGGGTTAAGGAAGAGATCTGCAACGCTTATTTCGAAGCTGTCAATGCCGAACCTCAGCTCCATTCCATCGCTTTGTTTCATTCCATCAACGCTGAAAACTGCAACAGGATCCAGATTGACATCCAAATCAAACCTCTCTGCAGAGAGATCATAAGAACCATTGATGAGATTGCCGGAGAACAGCAGATTATCATTATTGCGTACAATATGCACGGATCTTTCATCGAGTTCGAACATTCCGCCAAGATCAGTCTTGCCCAGAGAGATATTCACATATACATTTTCCAGTCTGCTGCGATACATCGATAGAATGGACGCATAAAGATTCTCACCAGAGGCAAGAAGTGCATCAATTTTCAACGATGTAGAGACAGGAAGCATTTTGTCCGCCCTCTCCAGTGCGGTACTCAACGACAGCTCCGCCGTAACCTTTCCTGTATCTGCAGAGAAGCTGACCTCATCTGAACTGAGAGAGAGATTTCCTGATGTAAATGAAATTGCAGATAAAGTTATCTCGCTGCGGTTGATATTGAGTCCAGCTTCCATCGCGACAGGATTGTTGATCATATCACGGCTTTCTGCCTTGATGTTTCCTGAGAACGCAAGTGAATCCCAGGTTCCAGCACGTGCGGTGAGGTTTATATCACCGACCATATCGTCAATTCCAAAGCGTCCAAGATCAAAGGAATCTGCCCGGAGAAGACCGGAGAACATACCATCTTCTTCTCTTACAATGGAAAGACGAAGAACCTCATCAGCACTTGATGTGAACATCATAGCAACAGACGGTGTAACGTAGTTTATATATACCCTTCCACTGAGTTCAGGGAAAACAGAGGAGAATGAAATCTCGTTGAATGTCAGGGATGTATTGTCTCCAGTGACGGAGAATACAAGATCAGGATAGTGCGGCAGTAGTCCGATATCCCCCACCCTGAAATCTTCTGCATCTATTCTCAGTTGCTGCTCAGAAAAACTGAAATAGACATTCAGGGTTCCATCTAAGAATGCAGGTGTTATCTGTTCATCCCGGAAGACAGGAAGTTCAAAATGGTCGAAAGTGAGAGAACCATCAATCTCCTCTCCAAATGAAACCAGGGAATGAGCGTGTTCGTTTTCGACAGAGATGATATTCTCTGCAAAATCTATCCTGATATCAAACGGGTAATAATAATCACCGCTCTTAAGTGTTGCAGAAGATTCAATCACATTCTCATCAGACCAGTTCACATTTCCGCGGAGATAACTTGATGAGAATCGTGGAATGAAAGCAGAGAAGATATATTCCTCATCGCTCTGCAGTGTCAGGTCCGCAACAAACAATTCCTTACCAGAATCAGTCCGGGAAATAACAAACCGGCCTTCCGGCAAATTTGTACGGAAGTTCATCGATCCAGAATAAGATGCTCTGATGAAGTCCGATGTAAGTGAAAGCTGGCTTACATCCACACCGTCCTCTTTGAGTGTTCCGCTGCCAGAAGCAGCAAGGGAGAACGAGAAATCGTTGAAGGCAATATCTGAGAGCGCAAGAGCAAAATCCATAGGACCTGTCATGTTCTCATCGAAATTTATTGAAATATTTCCAGTAGCAAGCGTATTTTTGCCGATGTAATTATAAAGCACTGGCACGTATTCACTTACAATCGGCATGAATGGATTGAGAGGAAGATCTGTATAGAATGCGCTCAGCCTCAAGCCATCCTTCATCTCACCCGAGATTACCAGCCTGTTTCCAAATGCTCCCTGAATAGATGCACCACCATCAAAGACAGAGAGGAAAAGATAGCCATCATCGAGCATGCCAGGGAGATAAAATTCCTCAATAGATGCATTCCCAGTAAGCTTTCCTTCTGCATCTGTTCTGAGTGAAATGGAGAAGTCTCCTCCTGTACCATTCAAAACAGATCCTTCTTCCGATACACCAATGTGACCTCCCGCAGAAAGCACCAGAGAATCTCCATAGCGGCCTCTTACGGAAATGGAACTTCCGCTGATCGGGAAATCAAAACCGACAAGTGTAGCAGCTTCTGATGTGAAATATGGTGTTGTAAATCTGTAGCGTCCATTTGTGGTGTTATAAGCTGCTTCCGTGCTCTCAGCCTTGTAAATGACCATATCCTCTGCAGAAATCTCAGCATTCTCCAGGAATACGGAAACCATACCGTCAATGATTGAGAAATCAGCCTCTGCTGCTTTGATACCATAGCTTTCATATGAAGCCTCAATGGATGTGAGTACAGCCTCTGCATTAGCAATAGTTCCATGAAGAGAAGAAGCTGCAACAGAAAACTCTGAACCGAAGGCATTACCGCTGAGTGAAGAGAATGAGAGAGCAGCCACAAAGGATTCTTTATCCTCAGGATTTTCTGCCGTGAGCTGGACAACAGGTCTTACAGCTTCAACTGAAACATCTTCAGAAGAGAATGAAATACCATCACCAGATGCTGAAAGCGATATTTCATCCCTATATACTGCCCTGAGGAGGATATTATCGCCAGAGATACTGAAACCTGACTCATCAACAGTAATCGATGGCAGATTCATTTCACAGCGTATACTCTGATCAGATGCAGCTAGATAGGCAGATATCTCAGCCTTTTCCGTTTCTACACCCATGCCAGAGATATCAATATTGTGAAGGTGCAATGAGATGCTCCTGGAAAATTCGGGAATGGAAAAACCAGATTCTCCAGAGCTCTCCCCACTGCCAATTATGTCCGGGATGGATATTGAACCGTTTATACCCTCTATTTCCAGATTACCGTCGCCAAGCACAAGATAACGAAGGAGCGCAGGTATTCCCATGTGAACTCGTAGTCGTTCCAGAGAAACGATACTCTCATCCTTGTACCCTACCTCGAGGTTATTTATCGTGAAGCCTCCTCTGAGATTTCTTTCCATCGAATCAAAGGAAAAAGAAAGATTGCTGTCAGCTTTCTCCAGCGAAGACATCAGACGTTCTGTGACTATCAACGTAGGAGATGTAAGCCCAATTGAGAAGACAGCGAAAAAGGCCACCGAAACGAACAGTAGCAATACAATCAGAGAAATGATGATAATCGAAATCGGCGAATGGTATTTCATCTGTCTGAAATTGTGCTTAATATACTCCTCAGTACAGAATAGCATAATTACCGCCTGCGGGAGAATGGAGAATAAAAATGAGTATATTAAAGTCGTTTATCGTATTTGAAGGGCTGGATGGTGCCGGAACGACAACACAGATCAAGAATCTTGCACGTTACTATGAATTCAACAAAAGGGAATACTTCATTACTAATGAACCTACAGATAATCCGATTGGGAAGCTTGTAAGACAGGTTCTTCAGAAAAAGGTCATCACGACACCGGATGCATTGGCTCTGCTTTATGCCGCAGACAGAAGCGACCATCTTTATAACCCGACGTATGGAATCAAGAGAATCCTTGATGAAGGTAAAATCGTGATGTCCGACCGCTATTTCTACTCCTCAATAGCATACCAGAGCGTGGAATGCTCAAAAGAACTTGTTCGGACAATAAATGCTTTTCCATCACCGGAATTCCTGATCTTCATCGATACACCTGTAGAGGATTGCATGAAGAGAATAGAAAAACGCGGCGAGGAAAAAGAACTCTTTGACAGAATAGAATTCCTTACTAAGGTAAGAGAAAACTATCTGGAAGAGCTCAAGAGCCTTCCAGATGGCGTAAATCTGCTTGTCATAGATGGCAGAATGTCAATTGAGGATACAGAAGCAGAGATCAGAAAGTATCTCTCCTCCTTCAGCCTCTGATGAAAGTCGCATCTCCATAACTGAAAAAGCGATACTTTTTTTCAATAGCGCTCTTGTAGGCAGAGAATATGAGATCTTTTCCTGCAAGGGCCGATACAAGCATCAGAAGCGTTGATTCCGGTGTATGGAAATTCGTAAGAAGATCATCAACAAAACGGAATGAATAACCCGGGTGGATAAAGATTGAAGTATCGCCTTCAAGCTTTGTCAGCCTCCCATTCTCATCTGCTGCGCTTTCCAGTGTGCGCACCGAGGTCGTACCGATGGAAACAATGCGCTTTCCATCTTTTTTTGCCTTATTCAAGGCCTCAGCTGTCTCTGCATCGATTTCATAATGCTCCGTGTGCATATGGTGATCTTCAATATTCTCAGTCCTTACAGGAAGGAATGTTCCGGCACCGACATGAAGTGTCACTTCATAAATTGGGATTCCCATCTTGCGAACTTCTGCCATCAGAGACTCAGTGAAATGCAATCCAGCTGTAGGAGATGCAACAGATCCCATCTTCTTTGCATATACTGTCTGATAACGAGTCTCATCGCTCCAGCTGTCTTCCCTTTTGATATACGGAGGAAGTGGTACATGACCGCAACGCGTAAAAAATCCCTCGCCTTCATCCTCGCTGAGTTTCACAGAGCGGGTTCCATCCGCATTCTCCCTGATGATGATACCTGTAGTGCTGTCAGGCTCTCCATCATGAGTAAGAAAACGGTAGGTCTTTCCGGCTTTCTGCTTCTTTGTCTTGGTTACCATGCACTTCCATGCACCGTCATATTCCTTTCCAAGAAAAAGAAATTCAACTGTACCGCCTGTCTCGGAAACACCATAGACACGTGCTTTACGCACACGCGAGTTATTTACAACTATGACACTATCTTTATAAAGAAGTGAGGGAAAATCACTCATCACATAATCTGAGAATGTACCGTTCTTCCTGTCTATCAGAAGAAGTCTGTCTTCCCCCCTTTTCTCCGAAGGCTCCTGCGCTATGAGCTCCGGAGGCAAATCAAAATAGTAATCCCTGGTCAGCATGTCCCCTCCTTCCTGAAATACCCAGAAGCGCATACGCCTTATCAGTCACACAGCGCCCACGCTGTGTCCTCTTCAGATATCCCTGCTGGATCAGATATGGTTCATAATAATCTTCAAGGCTTTCAACGGCTTCTCCCACCGAAATCGAGAGAGTGTCTGCCCCGACAGGTCCACCATCATAAAAATCGATGATTGTCTTCAGAATCGTACGGTCCATCTTCTCAAGCCCGTTCTCATCAATTCCCAGCCTTCCAAGTCCTTCACGGACAATTGGTTCTGTTATCACACCATTTCCAAGTATTGAAGCAAAATCACGGAGACGGCGGAGAAGCCTATTAGCGATTCTAGGAGTCCCTCTAGAGCATTTTGCAAGCGCAAGAACAGCATCGGGAGTTATTTCAGTCTCGAGTATCCTGGCAGAGCGAGCAATGATGGTTGAAAGCTCTTCAGGAGAATAGAAATCAATATGGATATTGATACCAAAACGCGATGAGAGCGGAGATGACACAGATCCGGCCTTTGTCGTTGCTCCAATAAGCGTGAAATGAGGAAGAGGAACCCTCATCGTTCTTGCTGCAGGCCCCTGTCCGATGACCCAGTCTATCTCAAAATCCTCCATCGCGATATACAGCATTTCTTCCAGAGCAGGCTTCAGACGATGTATCTCATCGATGAAGAACACCGAATTCTCCGCGACATTCGTCAATATACCTGCAAGGTCCTTTGGCTTATCGAGAGCAGGAGCAGATGTCATCCTTATCTCGCTGTGCATTTCATTTGCAATAATCGATGCAAGCGTTGTTTTTCCCAATCCTGGCGGGCCTACAATGAATGTATGGTCAAGCGAATCCCCTCGGTTTCTGGCAGCCTGAATGAAGACGGAAAGATTATCCTTGATAGACTGCTGTCCCTGAAAATCCGCAAGATATTTCGGCCTGAGAATATTCTCCTGTTTGTCTTCCTCCTGGAAGGCTGCATCTACAGGACGTACAATTGCCGGAGAATCATCAAATTCCAACTCATCGCTTTTATCGTAAATCATGAAAGCCTCTTTAGCATCACAGAGAATATCATGGGTTCGAGAGACCTGTAATCAGAAGTCTTCAATTTCTCCTCATTCTCTTTCAGAACTTCAGAAAGCGTCCTCACGACAACTCTCCTGTCATGCCCCATCGAGACGAAGGAATCTACCATATCCCGATATTCCTGAGCTTCTACCGGACCTGAAGGAGAAGTTTCTTCTTCCTCTTCAAGCACAAGTACATTACGTAGCTGCAGAACAAGCTTCTGTGCAGTCTTCGGACCTATTCCAGGAACTTTTGAAAGTGTCTTCACATCCTGTGAGTCGAGAGCTTTTATCAGATTCTCCACAGTAATTCCAGAAAGAATCCTGACAGCCTGACGCGCACCGATACCGGGGACAGTCTGAAGCTGCTCAAAACAGAAACGTTCTTCCTCCGAAATGAACCCGAAAAGCGTCATCGCATCCTCCCGGTGCTGAAGAGATGCTATAATCCTCACATTCTCCCGCTCTGAAGACTGCAGCGAGGCAATTTTATCTGAAGTGTTTCTGGAAACTTCCAGCCGGTACTCTACACCGCCTGGTGTCAGTACCGTGATATAATCTGGCCTGATTTCCATAACACGGCCGTGAATTGCATTGATCATAATCAGAGTTTACCCTTGAGAGACAGTGTCGAGCAATAGCATATGCAATCTGCAAGCGCGTCAGCCGCATGGTCTGGTTTTGGTATTGATTTAAGATGCAGGATTATCTTTACCATCTCCTGTACCTGCATCTTTTCAGCCCTGCCCATTCCTGTTACAGCAGTCTTTATTTGCAATGGTGAAAAGAGATGAACAGGTATCGAAAGCTCCGAGAAACGGAAAAGAACTGCGCCGATAACCTTGGCAACAGGGATTGCAGAGGAGATATTCTTTGTAAAGAAGATATCCTCCATTGAAACAACGGAGGCTTTATATTTCAACGCAACTTCCCCAAGTTCCGTTGCAATTGTATAAACTCTTTTCTGTAAATCCTCGCCTGCTTTGGTTTTTATCACACCAAATGAAACAGGCCGGTAATGTTGCCCATCAAATTCGACAACACCCCAGCCTGTATCCGCAAGTCCCGGATCAACTCCGAGTACTATCACTCTTCCTGGTAATCCTCTGGAAGCTCAAGGTTTGTGGAAACCTGCTGAACATCATCAAGATCCTCGAGTCTGTTGACGATATTCATGACCTTTGCAGCCTTCTCACTATCAAGCTGTACCATCTGGTCTGCAACACGTGTGACATCAGCACTCTCCTGCTCAAAGCCAGCAGCCTGCATAGCTTCAAGAACCTGGGAGAAATCAGCCTGGCTTGTTGTCACTTCAATGATTCCATCCTCTGTGGATACATCCTCAGCACCATTTTCAAGAGCTGCCTCGAAAATCTGCTCTTCGGTATATTTCTCTGCATCGTATGTAATGATGCCTTTTGTCTGGAACATATAGCTAACACAGCCAGTAGCTCCAAGAGAACCGCCGAGCTTTGTGAGTGTGGAACGAACATCAGCTGCGGTCCTGTTCTTGTTGTCTGTGAGTGTATCGATGATGATAGCAACTCCACCAGGAGCATAACCTTCATATGTGAGTTCGTAATAAGTTGCGTTAGCAAGCTCTCCACTTCCCTTCTTGATAGCACGGTCAATGTTGTCCTTAGGCATGTTTTCAGCCTTCGCCTTAAGGATAGCTGTTCTCAGACGTGCATTTCCTTCTGGATCTGCTCCGTCCTTTGCAGCAACTGTGATCTCCTTGATAAGCTTTGTGAACTTCTGTCCGCGCTTTGCGTCAGCGATTCCTTTCTTGTGCTTTATAGTTGCCCATTTGCTATGGCCAGACATAATCACCTCTTATATTTATTAAGCGTATTAAGTTTTACCGATTAAAACTATCACAATGGCATCTCAGGTGTCAACAGCACTGAAACGGGGCAAAACCGTTCTTAAATACCCATCGCAAGTGCAAGGATAATCCTGTCCAGCATCATGAAGCCCGCTTCGGTCAATGAAAAACAATTTTGTGTATCGATATAAAAAGAGGAATCAAGGGAACGGATTGCATCTTTATATACAGAATCAAAGACTTTTCCGAACCGTCTGGAGTATTCAGCTTTGTCGATTCCATCCTTTGTCCTCAATACAGTCAGCAGGAATTCTTCCTCTGTTTCCTCTGCTGTCAATGGCGTACAGCTGAGTTCCGGAGATCTGAGAAAAGCATCCAGTGTTTCTGAATCGCGCATTGAGATTACAGGAAAATAACCTATTGAGCTCTCTGACCCCGGACCAAAGCCGACATATTGTCCAAGATGCCAGTATATTTCGTTGTGCCTACATCGCTCGCCATTTTTCGCGAAGTTTGAAACCTCGTAATGCTCATATCCAAGATCATATAGCTTTTTCCAGCCTTTTCTCAGGAATTCAGCTTCCGCCTCCTCTCCTATCGGTACCTCGCGCTCTATTAAAGGTGTACCCTCCTCAAAAGAGAGACAATAGAAAGAGATATGACCAGGATTATAAGAGGCGACTTCTTCTATATCGTGAAGCGTGGTTTCAATCGTCTCTCCGGGCACTGCCGTGATGATATCCGCATTCCATCGCAGAGAAGAAGATGAAAGAATGGAGAGAGCTTTCAGATTATCTTCCCTTGTAGCATTTCTTCCAAGATGTCTCAGCACATTCTCATCCATGCTCTGGATGCCGACGGAAATACGTGTAAGCACATCTGAGAGAGCCATAAAATCCGGTGTGATAGTCTCAGGATTCGTCTCTACGGTAACTTCCTTTGCCCTTCCATTTTCCTGAGCTTTCTCAAGTATCTGCCGTAGTCTCTTCTCGCCAAGGACCCCGGGATTACCACCACCGATGAAGATGGTTTCATAGGTTTTTCCATAATCTCTGTTCAAGGCATCAATTTCTGCAAGTATTATCGACAGATACTTTTCCATCCATTCTTTATCTACTGCTGCAAGCGGAAGCGAATAAAAGGCGCAGTAATCACATTTACGTACGCAGAAAGGCACGTGGATATATAGGGAAAGTGGCAGGGAATAATCAAGACCTTTCATTGGTTATCCGTAAGGGATGAAATTCTGTTAATTGGCCAGAAGCGACCAACAACACGACCATTGATATCGGTTTCAGGAACAGCTCCAAAGTAACGACCATCGCGCGAATTATCCCGGTTGTCACCAAGAGGAAGAACATATCCTTCAGGAACATAAATACCGTTCTCATAACGGGCATGATCGGAACGAAGTGTCATATTTGAAGGATTGAAGGAACTCAACATGCCTGTACGCGCCTTCTCATATTCATAACGGTCAAAGATGTAATTATGATCAGAACTTTCAAGAGGAGCATACTGCCTGTAAAGATACATCGGGGTTTCAAGCCCTGCTTCCTGATATGCAGAAATAGCAGCAGCTGCTTCAAGTGCAGGATAATACTCAGCGTTCACAGATCTATGCGGACCTGCTGCAAGATCGTTTGCAGCTCTGAAATCATCTTCATCAATGAAGCTGTTCTCGCCAGATGGCCTGATCTCGACATTACCATCTTCAAAACGGATCACATCACCAGGCATGCCAACAGCTCTCTTCACATACAGCCTTTCCGCAGGCTGTCCATCAGATGTCCTGTCAATGTTCACAAGGGTCAGGGTTCCCATGTAGATAACCTGAGAAAGGATATCGAAAAATGGCCCCTTCGAATCATATTCAGGATTATAGAATGTTATAATCTCATCTCGCTGTACCCTGCGGGTATCTGTCAGCACCTTCTTTCCAGCAGGATACAGTTCAACGCCATAACTGTCCTTATTCACGATTACCCTGTCCCCTACGTTCAATGTGGAAACCATTGAAGGAGAAGGAATCACAAAAAGCTGGAACAAATACTGATTGATGATGATAACCCAGAAAATTGCGAAGACAAGTGCGTCTATCCAGCTCTTCACTTCAGAAAGAACTGTATGTTTCTGGCTTTTTATATATGCTTTCTGCTGCTTCCTTTTAGTGAGTTTTCTCTCTGTTGAACGTTCAAGGAATGTAAGAAACCGGTCCATAAACAGAAAGTACACCCTCTTAGGCTTTGTTGACAAGAGATGCCAAGATGCCTGACTATGAAATCCATGAGAAAAAAAGTGGAACTTCCAGAGGTTGAGCCAGTCTCACTCAGACCACTATGGGGAATACGACCGGGTGTTTTCATTCTGGCCGGAATTGCACTTGCAGTCATTGTCATCTCATTCCTGCTATTTGTTCTTCCTGGTCTTCTCTCCGATAGCGGTTACATTAGATTCGAAACAAATACAGTAAATACAGCAATCCATACAGATGACGGGAAATACATCGGTTCTTCAGAAGGCTCTGTATACCGTCTGAAATCTGGGGATTACACTTTTGTCTTCAGTATTGACGGAGAAGAAGCAGGACGAGTTGACGTGGAAGTGCCGAAAAGGATTTTCTTCACGCTCTTTACTCATAAAACAGACACCGTTTCATTTACTGTTGAGAATACAGAAAGAATAGAAAATGCTGTAAAAAACACATTTGCAGAGGATGTTGTTTCCTGGTCAAGAGTAATCGACTACGATGATGCATACCATTTTCCTCCTCTCTTCTCTTCTTTTGCAGAAAATGCAGTTGCCCTCGGCTTTGAGGATATCTCATCCCTCTTGCTGTACGGCGCACTTCATATAACTTCTGAGGTGATGTACAGAGATTACCTTTCCGCTCTTTCAATCCTTGAAGGAAGCAGTGTTGCATACAGATCTCCAGATCTTGATGACCTCAATACAAACCTCGAAGAAATCTATACTTCTGGCTCTTTTAGAAACCTGAACTCTGCAAATCCTGAAATCGAAGGAATGCAGGAAGAAGATGGCTTTTTCACCTACCCCGGATATACAGTCGAGATGGGAAAGGCCTCAGAACTCAGCTATCCTGCAGTCAATGAAAGCCCGATAACAGTCAGTGCAGATAGTTTTTCCATTGCCCCAAGACTTGTGACTGAATATGAATATGCACTCTTTGTCGAGGAAAACCCGTATTGGAGCAGTGAAAACAAGGAGCAGCTTATAGCAGATGGAATGGTTGATGAAGGATATCTTTCGGGCATTGCCCTTTCCTCTTCAATCATGTCATCACGTCCAATCAGGAACATCTCATACTATGCGGCAGAAGCATACTGTGACTGGCTCTCAAGTATAAGCGGAGAGAGCTATCATCTTCCTTCAGAGGCAGAGTGGTACATTGCCGCACTTTCTGCATCTGATAAACCATATACGACGTCACTTCTGCATTTTGATTTCGATACGACATCTCCTTCCATGATGATGGGAGGACTGTGGGAAATGACAGAAACGCCATACATTCCACTGATGAGAGTTTCTGATTACAACGAGGCTATTGCGCTTTCATCCGTTTACCCTTATGATGGCATAATCGTCAAGGGTGGTAGCTATATCAACACGCCAGCTGAAGTCAGCATCGAAAGTGTTGGTGTTGTTGACAAGAACTCTACAAGTCAATTTGTAGGTTTCAGGGTATGCAGATGATTAAGCTTATACAGAAAAACAAGAAAGCATTTTTCAACTATGAGATTCTGGAGGAGTTAGAAGTTGGAATCTCCCTTGTCGGTACGGAAGTAAAATCCATACGTGAGGGGCGCTGTTCTTTCTCTGACAGCTACATTGTGCCAAAAAACGGCTCACTGATTCTTGTTGGCTTTCTCATCCAGCCATACACACATGGAAATATCTTCAATCACCAGACAGACAGGAACCGTGTGCTTCTTGCACATAAGCAGGAAATCAAGAAATTCACGAGAAAGGTAAATGAGCGCGGTTTTACAATCGTGCCTCTGGAAATATATCTCAAGGACAATCTTGTGAAGATGAAAATAGCTCTTGCACGCGGAAAAAATGTAAGAGACAAGAAGGAAGCCATCAAGGAGAGGGATCTTAACAGAGATACCAGGAGACAGCTAAGAGAGCTCAACAGTTACTGAACAAGTGCCGACTGAGAATTCAGAATTACGGCGTTGAGCTTCTCTGCAACATCATCGATTTCAGCTTCAAACTGATTCTTCATCCAGGCTTCAATGACGTTTACAGCCCCTCCGACAACATAATAATAGAGGATGACAGCACTTTCTTTGTCCATGCCAAGCTCCTTTACCCAGTTCTCAACTGCAGAAGGAAGTGCAAACATCAGGATATTCCTCAAGAAATCCTTATCGCCATTATCGGATAAAAGCAGAAGACAGATATCCTGATTTTTCTTGATTGTAGCAAGAAGCAGGACCATTATTTCCTTCACAGAATTAATCGATTCCCCGGATATTCTGACAGACGAAAAGAGGGAGGTCATGAAATCACCTTCTACTTCTGACAGAAGATCCCTGATATCCGAATAATGCTGATAGAAAGTATTTCTGTTAATTCCGGAGACCCTGCAGATTTCACTGATTGTGATTCTGTCAATCTTCTTGCTTTTCATAAGCGAAAGGAGGGCTTCTTTAAGCCGCTCCTTCGTTTTCTGTACCCTTATGTCCACCCTTGGTGTTGCCATAATACTCCCTGATGGAGGTGGGGAGACTCGAACTCCCGTCCTAACAGTCCACCCATAAACGTCTACGGATATAGTTCCGTTTCTCTCTTACTCATCCTTCGGCAGCGGAACAGGCGTTCAGATGAGGCATTGCCTAAAAGTCCTCCCCTGTCCGGCAAAAAACAGAAAAGCAAGTCCCCTGCGGTAAAGGAAACAAAGAATCAGGGACTTAATCCAATGCTTCCCTGCTCAGTACTGATTAAGCAGCAAGAGCAAATGCTTCGTCAGAGACGTAGTCGTCTTCTTTCTTTGCATTTAATTTTTTGTGCCTGTTTTACAAGTTGGCGCTTGACCCGCAGTCTACGGCATAGCAAAGCCAGTCGAAACCAGAACACCCCCAAAGTGTTCAAGTTTAAAATACCAGAAAGAAAGGATATCATCAAGAACTGTTCTTTTGAATAATATCCTATACAAAAATTATATTTATAAAACAGATTTAAATATCGTAATTATATTTATTTCTGCAAATAATCATTAAATTCCATAAAGAAACTCTTTAAATCGGTAAAACAAAGTGAGGCATATTCATCAATGTAAGTTCTATCTCTATTCACAATAACAACATCATTACCGTTTTGCACCGTTATATAAGGAAGAGATGCGGCCGGATTCACAACAAGGGATGAACCGAGAACGATTGCCAGGTCAGCATTCGCGAAAGCATTCTCAGCTCTCATCAGGATTGATGTATTGAGTGGCTCTCCATAAAAAACGATATCGGGCTTTACAAGACCGCCACAATGTCCGCAGACAGGTACAGCTCCGCTGTTTACAATATCTGCCATGAAGCGGTAACTGTAATGGCTGTGACATTTCATGCAGTATCCCTCACGTACACTTCCATGAAGTTCGAAGACCTTCTTAGAACCAGCTTTCTGATGAAGTCCATCGATATTCTGAGTGAAAATTCCTTCTGAAAGCTTTCCTCTCTTTTCAATTTCCGCAAGGACTGTGTGGACAATACCTGGCTGGTAGCTGTCCATCTGATACCAGTATTCCTTTGCCCAGCTATAGAAAACATCAGGATGCTCAGAGAAGAAATCTATATCAAGAATTGATTCAACCCTCATGTGGCCGAATTCCTTGCTGTAAAGGCCATCGGAAGAACGGAAGTCGGGAATACCGGAGAGTGTGGAGACACCGGCACCTGTAAGAACCACAATCCGTCTCGCATTTTCGTAAAGATTTATGAATGAAGAGAAATCAGACATGCTCTTTTCCCCTGAACGTATTTCCTCTCAGTTCCGTTGCATCGATTGTAACGATATCACCTTCTTTATGACTTGAGGAAGAAGAGAAAGAGAAATAATCATTATGCTCCCCTCTTGCAAGATATCTGTCATCATCATCGCGACTGATGCCTGTGACAATTGCAACTGCCGTAAATGGAAGCATTTTCTTTTTAATCACAGCCTGACGAGCAATCTGCTCATTGATAAGCCTTTCAAGCCGCCTTATCTTCTCGCTCTCCTCAATCTGCCCATCCATTGTGGCAGCTCTTGTTCCCTCACGTGGATTGAAATAGTACATGAAAGCTTCTGTACATCCCATCTCCTCCATCATGGAGAGTGTCTCTTCATACTCTTCCTCAGTTTCTGTCGGAAAACCAGTCATCACATCTGTAGAGAGCGTCAGAGAAGGTATTTCTCTCTTCATCTTCCTTACAAGTTCTATAAAACCTTCCCTTGTCGTTTTCCTGTTCATCAGCTGCAGTATTCTTGTGGAACCGGCTTGCATCGGCAGGTGAATATGTCTGGCGACCTTCTCATTTGTCGCAATGACGGAAATGAGGTGGTCGGAGAAATCCTTTGGATGAGGAGATTCAAAGCGTACGAAGATGATGTTATGCATATATGGTGTGATAATCTCCAGAAGAGTCGGGAAATCAACATGACGGCCATTGTATTCTGCAGAATATGAATTGACATTCTGCCCGAGAAGCGTCACTTCCCTTACACCTTTTCCATCGAGGAACTCTATCTCCTTTATGATATCAGAAACATTTCTTGAGACTTCCCTACCCCTCACATATGGAACGATGCAGTATGAGCAGAAATTATTGCATCCATTCATGATTGGTACATAGCTGGAATACTCGCCCTCTTTATAATATGAGGTGAGGAAATGATAGCTATCAAGTTTTTCAAGAGGAGAACCAAGAATGAAATCAGGAATCTCAGCTTTCTCATTTGTCCCAATAACAGCATCGATATAAGGAGCCTCCTTTTTCAGCTCCTCCTTCATACGTTCTGCCATGCATCCAGTGACTATCAGCAGAAGCTTGTGCTTCTTCTTCTCTGCACTATAAAACCCAAGACGCCCCCAGATACGGTTTTCTGCAGTCTTCCTTACAGAACACGTATTGAGGATTACGGCATCACACTCTGCTGGATTTTCCGTTTTCTCCATACCACGGCCAATGAGCATTGTCTCCAAAGCAGCACTCTCTGCCATATTGAGCTGGCATCCATATGATTCAATAAGAAATTTCATCTGCTTCTCCTCACAGCTGCATCAAAAGTATTCATCATCAGCATTGAAACTGTCATCAATCCAATCCCTCCTGGAACCGGGGTGATAGATACATCTCTGGAATGGAAAGATGAGTAATCAGCATCTCCTTCCAGATGGAAGCCACTTTTCTTTGAAGGATCCGGGATCCTATTCACACCAACATCAATAACAACAGCGCCATCTTTCACATAGGATGAGTCAATCGTTTTTGGCTTTCCTGTTGCTACAATTATGATATCCGCATTCTGAGTATATTCTTTTAAATCCGGAGTCTTTGTATTGCAGACAGTCACGGTTGCATCGATGCCTTTCTGCATCAGAAGCACAGCCATTGGTTTTCCAACAATGTTGCTTCTGCCAATGACCACTGCTTTTTTACCGCTTGTGCTTATTCCATAGTATTCAAGGGTTTTCATTATTCCTTTAGGAGTGCAAGGGGTAAAACATTCTTCACCAATCAATAAACGTCCAGCATTGACAGGAGAAAAACCATCTACATCCTTTTCCGGACTAATACGTTCTATCACATGCTTTTCATTGATATGAGAAGGAAGAGGAAGTTGTACGAGAATTCCATCAATATCTTTTCTTTCATTAAGTTCATCAATCTTCTCAAGGAGCCTCTCCTCTGAGCAATCTTCATCAAAACTATACTGAAAATGCATAAAGCCGAGAAACCCGCAAGCTTCGGCCTTTTTTCGCACATATGTCTCACTTGCCCCATCATGCCCTACGAGCACGACAGCCAGAGATGGTGCTCTATTTCCTTGCAAAACAAAATGTTCTGTATCTGTTTTCAGCTTATTCATCACCGATTCGGCAATCTCTTTGCACCCTAGTCTTATCATGGAGAAAAGCATAGATAAAATATAAGCTATCTGCAAGAAGCCCTTTGCCTATGCTCTATGCTTTCTGTATAATTCCTTCAGGAGTTTTTCAATGAAGAAAACACTTAGATTCATAGCTGCACTGCTAGTATTACCTGCATTTCTGTTTGCAGCGGAGCCTTATTATGATTCTGGCTCCCAGATATTCAATATCACTGCAGGTGCAACAGTTCCCTTCTTTTATCATTATCCGGATCATGATCCAGAATGGACATTTGGACCGGGGTCCTCTGATGACGGACATACAAACAGCACAATAGGCGGTTATGGTTCGATTTCCTATCAGGTATTCGTGAATCCATACCTTGCACTCGGTGGAGAACTTGGTTTCCAGTTTGACTTCCAAGCTAAATCAGGCATCGTAGCAACCAATGTCCCTATATTCTTCAAGATGACAACAGTTCCTGTACAAGGAAGTTTTGAAGTTCCGCTTTCCCTTGGTGCAGGTCTTCTGTATACAAGCTATGATGGCGCTTCAAAGCTCACGCTAGGATGCAGCTTTGAGGTTGGTATCCGCTATTTCATAACAGATGAATGGGGTGTTGGCATCAATGCAGGAATGCTGTTCATTCCAGAACTCTACACCTCTGATGCAGCAAAGATTTCAACGCTTTCATATATTCCTGCGACGATTACAGTTTCGTACAGGCACTGAGAAGGTAAAAAATGAGAAACAGAATAACGAAATACATTTTCATATTGCTGGCAGTAACAATGCTTGTCTCTGCATGCAATATTGATTCAAGGTACGGTGTTCTTCAGCATAAATTCAATGCTTCAGCTTCAGATGCAATCCCTGTACAGTCAGTACTTGGAAAAGACAGCAATGACAATATCATATTCCTCTCAATCGGTGGTGATATCTATTCATCAGATGGTATGACGAATAAAAAGATTGCTGAAATGACCAGATACAATACTGAAAACTCTGGCATCTCTCCGATATTCGCAAAAGATAATGTGATTTATCTCACATATCAGGATAAGGGAGAGGATGGAACGCAGGGAACTGAGGATGACAGATATGTTTTCTTCCATGCAACTGCTTCCGATCTTAATCAGAGAAAAGTGGATGCCGATTATGTTAACAGCAATACAATACCGTTCACTCTTCCTGACGGTACAGAGCTTACATTCATATCTGCTGTAAACTTCAATCTTGACAGGACATATGTCCTCTACACCACTCCTGAAGATAATGTCGATGTACAGGACAGCTTCAAGCACTATGGATTCATTGACAGGGAAAGTGCAAGCACCAGCGGAATAACAATCGAAGGAGGAGCTGAGGTCCATGCAGCTTCAGCAATATTCGGAGACAGAGCAGTCAGGGTATATACCGATGATTCAGATCTTGATTATTCAGATATGAATCACTTCTACTGGATGAGTGAAGATGGAACTACGGTTGAGAAGGAAGCAGATTTCACAAAAGGCGATTATGATTACCTCCCAGTCGGTTCTGATGGATCATATGTGATAACATTGGATGGAGATCTGTATAACCTTGAGACAGACCGCCACAGCGGTTTTGTAGATGATCTTATCTATCGTGTGAATGATATAATGCCTGTCTTCACAAACGACAATGGTGATAAAATCGGGTATCTCTATCAGGGAGGAATCTATGTCAATCAGACTGGACAGGAGAGCCCTTACCTGATCAAATGCTCTGATGATAACGATCTCATCACTTCTGCCTGGATTGGTTCAAAAGACAATAATTACCTTATGGCAACACAGGAAAACGGATTCTGGATTGTCTCTCTCAGAGAGGATTCAAACGGAAGATACACAGGCTCCATACATGAATACACACATACAGATGATCCGAATGCAGAGTTCGACGATGGCCCTATTTCAGATTACCTGAACTGAGTGAAGACTCTATCAATCACCCCTTCAATTGGATGAAACCAGTTTGAAGGGGTTCTTTATAACCAGTGCAAGCCCATAAACAGATAATCAGTGAAACTATTTCAAAGGCAAACATTAATTCTTACCTAGTTGGTTTCTGATGTTTATAGCCTTATTTAGCAAGAACCATCAGGCTACTCTTTCCTTTCAGATACCCCATCACACTCGCCACGCTGTACTTCGGCGGTATCGACAGCAATAGGTCGGGACACGCCTCTGCTTCCAGGATCTCGATTTCCTTCCTCCTGCACAGCTCCCTCAGTATCTTGCCTATCTCCGTCCTCAGCCGGCCGTAGATTACCT
>CALXYN010000026.1 GCA_944392975.1 uncultured Spirochaetaceae bacterium
ACTCTTCCTGAATCGTCCGAGAAGGAAGAGGAAAAGACGGGCTAGGGCTCCGATGATTGCTGCAAAGACAATAACGATAATGAGGTTCTCTAATGTTGCCGTCAACTCCGTGAATTCTGGAATCTCCATCTTGTGAATACCCAGTTTCAATGCAATATAGACGGCAGAATATGAAGAGACCAGACATGGATAAAGTGCGTCAAGGCGCAGCATGTCCGGAGTTGCGAACATGAGGCCGAAAAGTACTCCTGCAATAGGGGAGCCAAAGAGAGAACCGAAAGCTGCCGAGGATCCAGTCATCAGATAGTAATCTTCTCTTCCATGGTGACCCTTCCATGTAAGTTTTCTTTCAAGCTTTGTAAAGAGCTCTCCGATGGCAAGCCCTATTTGCACACCGACACCTTCTTTGCCTACAGATGCACCTGTGAAATGGGAGATTGCGGCGGCAATATATGCAACAGGTCCCATCCATGGGGATATCCGTCCAGGCCTGAGCTTCGTCTCGTCCTCAAGGTCCTCGATATCATGAATCGTATCGATGGCAGAGTCTGTTGTCTTTCTGAATGAATCACCGAGTCTCTGGTATATTTTCAGTGTGAGCACAGCACCTAGCGGGATAAAAAGAATGAGCAGTGGATAGTGAAGATTCAAGGCCCCTGCAAAGGAGACGGTATTAGCAAAGAAGGTGATGAATACACCAACCGTAAGTCCAACAGCAAGGCTTCTGACCGTATTAAAAAGAACCCTCAGTAATTGCTCACTTCTCTTTTCTTTCATCTCATCAGCATCTTAACCAGCTTGAGTTTACCTTTAAATGGGGCATATCTGACTCTCAGATCAAGCCACAGTGCTTTATCCATGATTGCCTTATCGTGGGTAAATGCCTCAAAGCTACGTTTGCCATGATAGCACCCCATTCCAGAATTGCCTATGCCTCCGAAGGGCAGTTCCGGTGCAGTCAGGTGAACAACCGTATCATTTACGCATCCTCCACCGAATGAAATGGATGAAAGTGCTTTATCGATATCTTTTCTGTTGCGACTGAAAATATAGAATGCAAGTGGTTTTTCTCTTCTTTTTATGAATGAGATTGCCTTATCCAGATCATCGTATTCAATTATCGGAAGAACTGGCCCGAAGATTTCTTCCTGCATCACAGCATCTGTTTCTTTAACCGGGTAGAGAATTGTCGGAGATATACGCAGTGTCTTCTCGTCGTACTTTCCTCCGAATGCAAGCTCTGAACTCTCAATAAGTCCTTTTATTCTTTCAAAATGCTTTTGATTTATGATCTTAGGATAGTCAGATGATGAGAAAGGAACGGATGTAAACATCTTCTCGATTTCCTTTTTTAAGGCTTTGATAAGCGGTTCTGCATATCCTTTTTTTACAAGTGCATAGTCCGGAGCCACACAAGTCTGACCTGCATTGAGATATTTTCCCCATGCCAGTCGTCTTGCTGTCAGTTCCATATTCACAGTGCCGTCGATGATAACAGGACTTTTCCCGCCAAGTTCAAGAATACATGGAGTCAGATTTTTTCCTGCAGCCTGGTGCACGATTTTTCCGACATTCGGGGAGCCTGTGAAGAAGATGAAATCCCATCTCTGATCCAAAAGTGCGGTATTAGTCTCATGTCCACCCTCAAAGAGGGCAATATAATCATCTGAGAACGTCTCATCGATGATGCTCTTCATCACTTTTGATACTTCCTGACTGTACCTTGATGGTTTGATTACCGCGGTGTTTCCTCCCGCAATTGCTCCAGCAAGAGGTACCATTGTCAACTGAAGAGGGTAGTTCCAGGGGCTCATGATGAGAGTATTTCCCATAGGTTCATGAATGATGAAGGATCGAGCCTTGAACTGTGTAAGTGGTGTTTTCGCCCTTGTCGGCTTCATCAGTTTTCTGAGATGCTTTTCGAGATATCCGATTTCCTTATAGACAATACCCAGTTCTGTGGCATAACCCTCGAAAGCACTTTTCCCGAGATCCATGGAAAGGGCTTTAAGTATCTCTTCTTCTCTGTCTTTCAATGCCTTTTTCAATGCTTTCAGCATTCCAAGTCTGAATTTATATGAAAGTGTTTCTCCTGTTTGGAAAAATGCCTTTTGTCTTGATAGTGTTTCGCTGTAAATGCTCATGCGGCAGATATTAGCATAACTCCCAATCTCTGTGAATTACAGAAAATTAAAAAGTGTCAGAAAAGATAATTCCAACAATAATACCACACAGTGTCGGATTCCGACATATTGCTGTAATTCTGTTGTTAATTTAGGGATAGTTAAATCTGACAATTTTTATAGGAAAAGAATATGGATAAGAAAAAACGCAATTCATTGATCAGGTATGTTGTACTAATCGTTATTTTCGTCATTGTCGCATTGGCGTTGTATCTGTTCTTTACCTCTGATAGAGGAGAGGTTTATACAGCTCCTGTCTCTCCTGTCATTGTTGAAAAACCTGAATGGCGTACAATCAATGAAGGTCTGAGTGTGACTGGATATATCGAGGCTGAGGCCATGATACCGGTTGTCCCATTTGTCAGCGGAACAGTGGAAGAGTATCCAGTTACTGCTGGCTGCGAGGTGGAAGAAGGAAGCACCATCGCTGTCATTGATAAAAAACCTTATGAATTGCAGCTTAAGCAGGCGGAAGCTCAGGTAGAAGGTCTGGAAGCGGCATTCAGGAGAGTCGAGGCTCTCAGAGATTCTGGAGGGGCAACTGCCCAGGAATATGATACGCTTTCTGCACAGCTTGATGCTGCCCGTGCTCAGCTTGAACTTGCCGAGCTTCAGCTTTCCTATGCAACTGTCAAAGCCCCTGTTTCCGGTACAGTCATCCAGGCCCCATCATCTGTCGGTTCCATAGGATCGCAGGAGATGCCTCTTGCAGTGATTGCCAATCTCGATAACCTGATAGTGAATCTGAAACTGGGAGAGAAGTATTTCCATACAGTTTCAGAAAACAGCGAAAATCTTTCCATTACAATATCTTCCCCCGATGGATATACATCGTCTGCAACAGTGCTTTCAATCGCGCCTTATGTAGACCCTCTTTCCAAGACATTCACGCTTCGCGTACGGCTAGATTCACCTGCAGGTTTTATACCTGGAATGTTTGTCTATGCTGATGTGATCTGGTCGGAGGAGGAATATCTCACACTGCCGCTTCAGGTAAGGAAGCTTGACGGTTCTGTTTATGTTCTCTCTGAAGATGGAAAGAGCGCGGAGTTTATGGAAATGGAGACGATTGCAGAGGACAATGAATACTTTGCGATAGATTCTCAGTATGAAGGCCGTTCTTTCATCATCCGTGGCCAGAATAATCTCCTTCCCGGTGAGGAGGTGAGGGTGATTGAGGAGACAAAATGAAGATAGCAACGCTTTCTGTCAAACATTCTGCAATTCTTTCCATGATATTGATTGCGCTTGCAGTCTTCGGAATGTTCTCCATCACTACGACGAATCTGGAGTTCATTCCTGATATCGACATGCCGCAGATATTCGTCATTGCCGTCTATCCAGGAGCCTCTGCCGAAGACGTGGAGAAAGATGTGGTAGAGATACTTGAGGATAATTTCGTCACGCTTCCGGATTTTAAGAGCATGGACAGCCAGTCAATGAACAGTGCTGCTATGATTACCATCACTTTTCAGGATGGAGTCAATCCAGAGGACCAGCTCAATGAAGTGAGAAACAGAATCTCACAGCTGATGCCAAGCCTTCCTGATGGATTGCAGGGAGAACCTACTGCAATTATCGGTGGAGCAACGATGCTTCCTATAGTGTCCTTCTCGGTAGAATCTTCTGGAGATATTGCCGCACTTTCTGAATATATCGATGATACGCTTCGTCCTCAGCTTACGAGGATTCCTGGAGTCTCGACAATTTCTGTAAGCGGCTCTACTGAGCCGGAGGTCTCCGTTCATCTGAGAATGGATGATCTGAATGCCCGCGGTATTTCTCCTCTTACCGTCTATCAGATTCTTTCATATTCGAATATCTCCATGCCTCTTGATACTGCTGTATCGTCTGGAAGGCGGATAGACTTGAGATTTGACGGCCGTTTTGACAGCCTTGATGAAATAAGGAATCTGCCTGTAGGTGCAACTGACTCTGGTGAGATCATCAGACTTGGTGATGTTGCGGATGTTTCTCTCGAGTATCCTGGAAAAGACTATTATGTGACATCGGAAGGGCAGGAGATCATCGTTGTCGAAGTCTCAAAGAGAGCTGACGGAAACACCGTTCAGATTACAAATGCCGTCAAGGATATTCTCGATGAGACTGTGAAGGATACAAATGGTGCCTTTTCTTACCATATGATCAAGGATGACAGCCAGCTTGTCCTTTCCTCTCTGAAGAATGTCATTGAATCAGGTATACTTGGAATTCTTATTGCCGTCTTAGTCATCTTCCTTTTCTTAAACGATGCAAGGCAACGCTTGCAATCGGATTGTCGATTCCTCTTTCCTGCTTCTTTACGTTCATTGTCATGAAGATAGCAGGCATAACAATCAACATCCTCTCAATCTCAGGTATCGTCGTCTCTCTTGGTTCAATCGTTGATGCCTCAATCGTTGTTCTTGATCAGATTTACAGGTATTACCAGGATACGGATGAGAATGGTAAAGGCCGTTACAGCGTAGTTGAATCCATCTATAATGGAACGGGTGTTGTCGATAAATCCGTTATCGGTTCAAACCTCACGACTGTTGTCGTATTCATTCCTGTAGTGCTTCTTTCCGGTCTTGTCGGCAATATCCTTCATGACATATCGTTGACATTCATGTTCGCCATCGGCTCTTCGCTCTTGGTGGCCATGGTTTATATGCCATATCTTCTGAAGCATTTCCTTAAAGATGATGGAGTGAGACTTAAGAAGAAAGATAGTTTTGCCGTCAAGGGATTGTGGAAGGTCGAGAGAGGTTATGGAAAGGCTCTTGGCTTTTGCATGGAACATACACCGTTCATCATAACCATAGCACTCTTTATCTTTATCCTTACTATTTATTCTCTTACGAGTCTGAATATTTCTTTCATACCGTCTACCGATAATAATGACTTCTATGTTTCAGCCTCATTCCCGACAGGGTATACCGTCGATGAGACAAAATCGGCGATGGAAGAAGCAGAACGGATATTAAGGGAAAAGGTGCCTGAGGTAGAATCGGTTGTTGTGTACTCAGGCCGTTCTGTCGATGCCCTCACTGTTTCAAATGCCGAGAATCAGGGAGGAATGCACGTAGTGCTTGTTCCTGTAGCCGAACGAGATCGCGATATCCATGAGATAATCCGGGAAATGCAGTATGAGCTTTCTGCAGCGATTCCGGATGCTGAGATATCTGTCAAGAATGGCGGTTTTGATTATCTTGTCGGCTATATGTCTGGTGGTGGAGGCTATGGCATCACGCTCATCGGAGAAGATGAGGAGGTTCTTTATGAGTATGCTAGCGGCCTTGAAGATTACCTTCTTACTGATCCAGAGGTACTGTCTACGTCTATATCGAGCTCCTTTGATTCAACAGCAGCTGTGATGGATGCAAGTTATGATTACCTTTCATCGCTTGGCCTTTCAAGCTATGAAGCGGCAATGACCACAGCAATCCTTTTCAACGGAATGGATACCGGAATCTTCCTTGATCCCGAAACAGATTCCCGTTATCAGATTCATGTATCCTCAGATGCTGCTGATGTTCCTGTTTCGCAGGAAATGCTGGACCGCCTCGTTCTCTATACACAGGCTGGATCCGCAGTCTCCATGGATGCGCTTTCTGACCTTGTGATGGAGACAGAGCTGTCCTCCATAAGCCACACGGACAGAGCTGTTTCTATGTCTGTTAGTGCACAGCTTACAGGGGAATCGACAACAGGAATAAGCCGTCGTGTTGAAAAGTATATTGCATCGCATCCGCTCCCGGATGGTGTCTCAACAGATGTAGGTGGTATCGATGAGCTTATCGGAGATTCGATGGGACCGCTGATCCAGGCCCTTCTAATCTCTCTCTTCCTTGTCTATATGGTTATCGTTCTCATTTATGAACGTTTTGACCAGCCGCTTCTTATCATGCTTACTGTTCCGTTCTGTGTAATCGGAGTCGTACTCTCCCTTGCCGTTTTCGGTTCTTCTATGAGCATGGTTTCTCTTCTTGGTGTCGTCACCCTTGGCGGTATGCTTGTAAACAATGGCATCATCCTTGTTGATTATATCAACCAGCTTGAGGATTCCTCCCGTTCAAAGGAAGCGGAAGAGAAGGGAATAGTCATCAGGGAAGGCGAGAAGCTTTTAGGAAAACTCAGTTATGAAAGCGAGATGACAATGCTTTTTGAGAATATAAGAAAAGGTACAGCCACAAGGCTCAGACCTATACTCATGAGTTCTCTGACAACGATTCTCGGAGTCATACCGATGGCATTTGCAAAAGGAGAGGGAGCTGAGATCTATGCTCCGCTTGGACAGGTAATCATGGGAGGTCTTACTACCAGTACATTCATCACGCTCTTCCTGATGCCGACATTCTACTTCATTCTTGAACGGCATAAGATCAGAAAAGCCTATGGCTGGAAGAGAGTAAATGGAAAGGAGGTGCATGTATGAAAAAGCTTCTTATTCTTCTTCTGGTTATTGTTTCAATTGCACCTCTCTCAGCATCAGAGGGTGAAAAGTATACGCTTCCAGATCTCATAAAGGCCATGGAGGCAGGTAATGCAGATTTATTGAAAGCTGGAGAGAATATTGCTAAGGCTGCATTGGATACCAAGGATGCGAAGGGGGCATATACTCCTACAATCGACCTCCTTGTTTCTGGAACCTATATGGCAAATCCATCGCTTGGGAATGTAACTATCAATCCCGATGAAATCAAAATCGGCGACAACAATCTCAGTGACATGGTTGGGCTGATTGGGGATTCGGGCCTTCTTCCTCCTGAGTATTCAGGCGTGATTGAAGGTCTTCTCGATGATCCGATCACTGTCCCAATGAATATGGGCAATAACAGGATTCAAGGACAGATTACGCTTACTCAGCCGATTTTCACTTGGGGTAAGCTCTCAAATGCAGTGAAACTTTTTGAAAAGGTTGAGAGTCTGAGGTCTATGGAACGCAGCGATAAGGAGAACCAGCTTATTGCTGAGCTCCGGTCTCGCCTCGATGCTCTTTACTATATCAATGAGATTTTCCCTCTCCTCGATGAGATTGAGAAAAAGGCTGATAATCTTATCTCGATAGCAGAGAGTGCAGAGGAAGCTGGAGTGATGCTCTCGGAGGATGTGCTTGATGCCCAGATACAGAAACAGCAGGCCTCGATATCTAGAAAAGAGCTTGAGATTCAGTATGACTCGGTACTGGAAGCGCTTCGTACACTTGTTGGAATCGATGATCTGGAAGCTGAGGATATCATATACACTCCTGATGAGAGTCTTGCTGATAAAGTTCTCTCATATGGGAAGGATTCACTTTCCCAGATGGCTACAGATCCCTCAAGACTTCCGCTTCTGATGCTCAGCGGCATGGAGGATGTCCAGAAATATACAAAGAAGATTGCAAAGGGGGGTATCTACGGAAAGCCGGATCTTGCACTGCAGGTAGCTGCTTCCTATGGTGGAACCATAAAGTCGTCAGGGTGGGATGATAACTGGGGGCTGAATATAACGCTTGCACTCTCCACGACGCTCTGGGATGGTGGAAAGAAGATGAATGACATCAAGAGGGCTGAGAGCGACATAATCTCTGCCTCTATTGATTATGAGAATGCAGTGCGGACAATTGCGGAAAGTGTGAACACGGCATATAACCAGGCAGAGCTTTCGAAAGAGAAACTCTCCTTTGCCGAAATGAAGAGGGATGCAGATTCCCTGAAGGCCGAGCGTGAGAAGACATCCCTGTCTCTTGGCTCTTCGTCACAAAGTGACGTACTGCAAAAAGAGATGCAGGTTCTTCAGGATGAGATTGAGATTGTGAGTGAGAAGATAACGCTTTCCCAGTCCGTGAATACGCTCCTTTACCTTACGGCAATGGATGCTTCGCGCATGCCTGTCATCACTGATGGGATGGCAGAATGAATTTTGAAAAGGCCGTTAACCGCGGCCTTTTCTTTTACTTAAGAATCATCTTGTCTGATTTCCTCCTGTATTATATATTACAAATAACACCCCACAGGGGTGGGGTGTAGGAGTGATATATGAAAGAATGCTTTGATGTGACGGGAATGAGCTGTGCCGCATGCCAGGTCCGTGTAGAGAAAAGCGTCAGAAAACTAGATGGAGTTAAGGATGTGAATGTCAACCTCCTTAAAAACAGCATGGAAGTCGTTTTCGACGAGGGAATGATTTCAGAAGATGGAATTGTCACAGCAGTTGAAAAGGCCGGGTATGTAGCCATCCCCAGAAGAGAGGAGAAGGTAGCTGCAAAATCTGAAAAGAAAAACGATGTTGCCCGGGAGGAGTACAGGAAGATGAAGAGACGCCTCATTGCTTCTCTTGTTTTCACTATTCCTCTTTTCTATATATCCATGGGACACATGATGGGATGGCCGCTTCCTTCCTTTCTCTTAGGTGTCAGAAATTCCATGGCCTTTGCACTGACTTTATTCCTCCTTACGCTTCCTGTAGCCATCATAAACAGAAAATTCTTCATCGGAGGTTTCAAAAGCCTCTTCCATCTCTCTCCGAATATGGATTCGTTGATAGCAATGGGTTCTGGTGCTGCACTTGTCTATGGTGTGTATGCAATGTACAAGATTGCTTTTGCCCTTGGCTCTGGAGACATGGAAACAGCACATGCATTTTCCATGGATCTCTACTTTGAATCTGCTGGAATGATTCTCACCTTGATAACCCTCGGAAAGACACTTGAGGCAAAAGCCAAGGGCCGGACATCGGCAGCGATTGAAAAACTTATGGATCTTGCTCCTAAGAAAGCTGTGGTCATAAGAAATGGTGAAGAGGTTGAGATAGGTGCAGATGATCTGAGAGAAGGTGATATAGCAATTGTGAGAGCCGGTTCTTCAATACCTGCCGATGGAACTTTGATTGATGGGTCTGGAGCTGTGGATGAGAGTGCTATAACCGGTGAATCGATACCTGTTGACAAGGTCGCTGGAGATAAGCTTACAGGCGCTACCGTTCTTTCCTCTGGGTATATGAAGATGCGTGTGGACAAAGTCGGGGATGATACAGCTCTGCAGAAGATTATCAGGCTCGTCGATGAGGCAACATCGTCGAAAGCACCAATTGCGAAGCTTGCGGACAAAGTCAGTGGTGTATTTGTGCCAATCGTCATCATAATTGCAATTGTCTCTGCCATCAGCTGGTTACTTGCAGGTGAGAGTTTTGAGTTTGCGCTTTCAATCGCGATTTCCGTGCTTGTCATCTCATGTCCCTGTGCACTTGGGCTTGCAACTCCTACTGCCATCATGGTGGGTACAGGAAGGGGGGCATCATCTGGCATTCTTATAAAGAGTGCTGAAGCGCTTGAGATGCTTCATTCCATCAACACTGTCGTTCTCGACAAGACAGGAACGATTACAGAAGGAAAGCCGGCTGTCACGGACATTATAACGTCAGGAGGCATTGATGCTGAAAACCTGCTGATGAAGGCAGCTTCGCTTGAAAAGCTTTCCGGACATCCTCTCGGGGAAGCAATAGTGAGGGAAGCTGAGAGACGGGACATTGCAGTAAAAGAGGCTGCAGGTTTTTCCTCGGAGGAAGGAAGAGGAGTTTCTGCAACAGTTGATGGTCATCTTATAAGGGGCGGAAACAGAAAGATTTTCCAGTCATTTTCAAGGGAGCTTGCTGAAGTTGAGGAAAGGCTTGCTGATGAAGGTAAGACACCTCTTTTCTTCACGGAGGATGGAATTCTCCTGGGAGTAATTGCGGTTGCTGACACAATCAAGCCGACATCGCGTTCTGCAATCGAGGACCTGAAGAGAATGGGCATAAAGACAATTATGCTTACCGGCGATAATAAACGTACAGCAGCAGCCATTCAGAAAGAAGCGGGAACCGATTCATTCATTGCAGAAGTGTTGCCACAGGATAAGGACAGCGAGATCAGAAAACTGCAGGAAAGTGGAATGAAGGTTGCAATGGTCGGAGATGGAATTAACGATGCCCCGGCTCTTGCCCGTTCTGATACAGGCATTGCGATAGGCGCAGGAACTGATGTCGCAATTGAGAGTGCTGATATCGTACTGATGAGAAGCGATCTTGAAGACGTTCCGAAAGCCATTGAGCTTGGAAAGGCCACGATGAGGAATATCAAGGAGAATCTTTTCTGGGCGCTTTTTTACAATGCAATCTGTATTCCTGTTGCAGCAGGCGTGCTTTATCCAGCGTTTGGCATGAAACTAAGTCCGATGGTTGGAGCTTTTGCAATGAGCTTCAGCTCAGTATTTGTCGTATCTAATGCACTGCGTCTGCGCTTTTTTAAAGCAAAATCTGGAAAGACTCAGACGGATAGTGTAGACAGAAAAGAAAGAGAGTGCAGGATATCAGCTATCGAAATTGAAAACAATATCGGTGTGGAAAAACCGGAAGGAGAGAAAACAATGATAAAGGTCTTGAATGTTGAGGGAATGATGTGTCAGCACTGCGTGAAGCATGTCAATGATGCACTTCAGAAAGTTGAGGGTGTAAGAAGTGTCTCTGTATCGCTTGAAGAGAAGACGGCGAGAGTAGAGTGTTCTGAGACTGTGTCCGACGAAGCTCTTAAAGCAGCTGTCGTCGATGCTGGTTATGAGGTTAGCGTAATTGAAGGCTGATAAATCCAGTGTATCCAGAAAAATCAAAATAGCCCGGGGACAGCTTGATGGTATTCTCAGGATGATTGATGATGACCGTTACTGTATTGATATCGCTACACAGATGATGGCTGCACAATCGATTATCCGTAAGGCCACCCAGGAAGTCCTTGAGGCACATATCCGAAGCTGTGTAAGCGAATCTCTTCATACAGATGAGCCTAATCCGAAAATTGAGGAAGCACTTACAGCTCTGGAGAAGATGATGGAGGTCTGAGCCTCCTGATACGCAGAGAAGGCTGTCATTCAGCCTTTTCTGCTTCATTTAACAGGGGAGTCTGCATTAGTTAAGAGGGATGTCCCAACTTCTTCACAGAAAACTCTGTTTTCCGTATTCCTGTGGAAATAGAGTTTTGTTCTTTTGATACTGCCAAGCGGAAGCCTGATGCTCACATCCCATTCCGGATGAAATCTGAAAAGCTGCAGTTTCTCGTCGTTCACGACTGCAATGAACGTCACATAGTCTTCCTTTGTCTGGGGAAAAGGACTTGTTACAAGAAGGTCTCCATCAGATTCTGCAAACGAAAGGCCATTCTTCGTTTTCTCTGTTTTCAGGGAATTGAGAAGAGAATTGCAGCACCAGGCTTTTTCATTTTCGCTTATCGTTATCTTTCCGCACTCAGGACAGACAAAGAACGAATAAGGGGCTCTTACCATTTCTTTCCTCCAGTATTGATGGGATTCTCCGGCAAAACAAAACCCTCTTGAGGTCTTTTCAAGAGGGTTCATACTTCCTATCATCTCCCGCGGGGATCGAACCCGCGTTGTCGGGATGAAAACCCGATGTCCTAACCACTAGACGAGGGAGACATATCGGAGTGAGCCGCACAGGATTCGGACCTGTGACCCACGCCTTAAAAGGGCGTTGCTCTACCAGCTGAGCTAGCGGCCCATGCTGACTCAACAGCATGGAGAATCTAGCATGTTTCCCTAGCCATATGCAATACCCTTTTTGAAAAAAATCAGTAAATTTTTATAATCATTTTCCTGTTTTCTTTGCGCCGGTCTTTTTCTTTGCTGTCGTTTTCTTTGTACCAGTACTCTTCGTTTCAGTTTTCTTCTTTTGTACAGGTTTCTCTTCTTCTGTTTTTTCTTCTGCCGGAATTTCCTGTTCCTGCTTCTCTTCTTCTTTCACCGGAGGAGTCTCCAGATCAAGTTCGCCCTGGGAAGGCTCTTCCTCTTTATTTTCAGCTTCCTCCTGTGGAATATCTTCTACAGGACTCGGTTCCTTTTCTGCTATGACCGGTTTTTCTTCCTGTACTTCTTCAACAGGATCCTCTGCCTTTATTTTCTTCTTCTCATTCTTTGGATCATCCCATGCAAGGTTGCCTTCCTTGTCTGTATATGTATAGGCAATTGCATAATAAATGATAGGATCCTTTGTCTTCCATCTTCGGTAAGCTGCAGAAACAGCAGATGCCATACCCCTGTTATTTACATAATCCTTGCCTTTATCAAGCATGATGGCTCTCAGTGATCCAAGGGATATCTGAACTTTTTTAGAATAGAGAGCAATAGCTAATTCACCTATGAAATCGTAAATCTCGTCGTTTGTCATAAATTCCTCCTATTTTTATCCTATGTTGATAAAAATGCAGAACGGTATCAGAAAAGCAGAAGAGAATTGTCAGAAAAACATATGATTTTAAAAAATGGAGTGCACATAGGCACTCCATAGATCTCAAGTTATGCCTTTTCAAGGCGTAACGCATTTTTCTCTATTTTATTCATCTTATAAAAATAACAGAAAGGAATCAGGAAGCCTGCACCACACCAGGCAATAGGGGATGCAAAGCATATTCCAGTGTATCCGAAAAGATACGGGAGTATGAAAGCCGCAATAACCCTCATTACAAGTTCTGCAATTGAGCTTATAAGAGGTATTGTCCCTGAACCAAGACCCTGACTTCCTGTTCTGTAGATGAAGATCATGCCAAGCGGAATGAAGAACCAGGCGACAGTTCTTACATATTGCACTGCCATGTCAATAATAACAGGAGAAGTGGTTTCCTTGTCCATGAATATCAGACTCAGTGGTGCAGCCGCGTTATATGCAATCAGGAATGTTATGAACGCTGCAACGACCATTATAAGGAATGATATTCTGAATCCTTTCCTGATTCTGTTCAGTTGTCCTGCTCCAAGGTTCTGGCTTGCAAATGTTGAGATTCCCATACCGAGTGCAGGGAAGAACTGCGTTACTAGGCTTTCAAGCTTTCCACCTACGGAATAAGCGGCGACTGTATCGGAGCCAAAGCCATTTATAGCTGCCTGCACGATGATTACTCCGATTGCACAGACAGAGAATTGGATAGCACTTGGAATGCCAATTTTCGTCAGTCTTATGCAAAGAGGTATATCAAGTTTCCAGTCCTCTTTCTGCAACCTGAATATCGGGAAGCGCTTTTTGATATATATAAGTGAGGCAATAGCACTTATTCCCTGTGCAATGATTGTGGCTATTGCAACACCTGCACATCCGAGGGGTATTACGATGACAAAAAAGAGATCAAGCACGATATTCAGAACCGAGGAAAGCAGAAGGAAGTAAACAGGACTTCTTCCATCTCCGACTGCACGCAGTATGGAGGAGAATAGGTTATAGAATATAGCCGTTCCTATGCCAGCGTAAATGATGATGATATATGAATTTGCATCATAGATAATATTCTCAGGCGTGTCGATGAGACGCAAAAGCGGTAGGGAAAGCAGTGAGAAAAGAAATGCAATGGCAACAGACCATGCAAGAGAGCAGAGAATACCCATTGCATAAGCCTTTCTCATCATCTTCATGTCTTTTGCACCGAATCTCTGGCTCACGATTACAGAAAAACCCGCAGTCAGGCCCTGGGCAAAACCTACAACCATGAAGCTGAATCCGGATGTCGAACCAACAGCAGCTAATGCATCCACTCCGACAAATCGTCCGACAACAATCGTGTCTACCATGCTGTAAAGCTGCTGGAAAACATTCCCGAAAAAGAGGGGAATTGTGAAGGTTAGAATAAGGCGTAGGGGAGACCCCTTTGTCATGTCGCATTCCATAGCAAAGTGCATATTACGATTGATTCGATATTTGTCAATTGCAAAATCTTCCGATTTGCAAAAATACACATTAAGTTTTCTTCTAACGGTTCACTTGTATAATATGAAATATGAACTTATTATATAAGGCAAGGAGTACATATGACAAAAAGAGACCGTGTCATTGCTGCAATAGAAAAAAAGGATGTAGATGGAATTCCCAGCTGTTTTTCTCTGCATTTCCCTCATGGAAATGAGAGAGGAGATGCTTGCGTGAAGGCCCATCTCGATTTCTTCCGTGAAACTGATGGAGATATTTCCAAAATAATGAATGAGAACCTTGTGCCGCCACCGGCAACTGGTCGCTCTGATTATCCAGAAGCTTATGATGATATCCCGTCATTTGACTGTTCGACGCCATTCGTGAAGGCACAGCTTGAATGTACTCGGCGAATCATTGATGCTTCTCCCTCTGATTCATTCTTTCTTGGAACGCTTCACGGAATCTGCGCATCCGGAATTCACCCGATGATGGAAGCCGGTGTTTCATACGAGCTTTCAAGGGAAATTGAAATCGAAAGCCTTCGCAAGGACGAAAAACGTGTGCTCTCTGCTTTCCGCCGCATCGCAGATGGACTTTGCGAGCTTGTTAAAGGTTATAAGGATGCAGGTGTGGATGCGGTATACTATGCTGCACTTGGCGGTGAATGGAGATACCTGGATAAAGAAGATTTCGACAAATGGTTCCGTCCTTTTGATATCCAGATAATGAAAGCAATAAAGGAAAGTGGTCTTTACTGCTTCCTCCATATCTGCAAGGATCGCCTTGAGATGGAGAGATACCGTGGGTATGAAGAATATGCAGACGTTGTAAACTGGGGTGTTTATGAGGCTCCATATTCTCTTGAGGAAGGAAGAAAGCTTTTCCCAGGAAAAACTGTTATGGGAGGACTTCCAAGCAGGCATGGACTGTTGGTAGACGGAAGCGATGCTGAAATTCGGAGCGGTGTTAAGAATATCGTGGAAACTTTTGGCAGAAAAGGATTTATCCTTGGTGCTGATTGCACACTTGCAACTGAACAGGATATGCATAAGCTCCGGGTTGCAATAGAGACAGCAAGAGAATGCTGAGACTTAAAAAGCAGGCAATCGCCTGCTTTTTTCAGTTAACATCAAGATAGTACAGCTTCACTCCATCTATTGTGCTTTCAAGATGCTCTCCCATTATACGCTCGCATTCCTCTTTGTTTCTTGACTTGAGGGCGTTTATTATTTCCTTGTGGTATTTCAGTCCCATTCCACAACCAAGCATCGATACAATCATATCCATAGAGTGTCTCAGTTTTTCCTGTATCACCTGGTCCGCCTCTATGAGAATCGGATTCATTGAATACTTGGCGATGATTGTATGAAAACGGCAGTCATCGATTGCAAAGCGGGCAAGATCATTTACATGTTCCATCATTTCCGCATAGTTTTCCTCAAGCTCTGCAATACCTTCATCTGTAATCCGCTGACACGTGAGTCTGATCATTCCCTTTTCAATAACCATCCTGTATTCAAGAACAGGTATAACTTCGCTCTCGATAAGGGAAGGGGAAAGGACGATTTCCTTGTTGCCTGGCTCGAGTACAATTGAACCTCTTCCCTGATATGTCCGGATGAGATCGATTGCTTCCAGCTGCTGTAGTGCTGATCTTACTGTTATCTTGCTCACTCCGAAACGGTTGCATAGCTCTCTTTCTGAAGGAAGCTTTGCACCAGGTTGCCATACGCCGTCATAGATTTCCCTCTTCAGGTCATTGAAAATCATAGCATGCAGGGTACCTGCTTTCTTTCGTCCTTCGTTTTTCATGCTCTTATACTATTGTATATAATAAGTTCACGCAATATTTATTATCACATGACTTTAGACCGACCCGAAAAACAATAAAATTTTCCTTTACAGACTTCTGATGTTGCCTTATGATTCACTTATAATATAAGTTAAACCAAGCAAGGATGGTTATATTATGAGTTTGATGAAGTCGCTTTGGTTCGTTGGAAACGGACAGATGGAACTCAGGGAGATTCCAGTTCCTGCTCCAAAGGAGAATGAATACCTGATTAAGGTAATTAGTACAGGTATATGTGGATCTGACTTCGAAGGATATCTTGGAAAGACAGGTCGTCGTACTCCTCCTATGATCATGGGCCATGAGTTTTCAGGAGTAATCGCGAAAGCCCCAGAAGGTGGAAAATACGGAGAAGGGGAGACTGTTACGGTATTCCCCAAAGTGTTCTGCGGTGAATGCGAGTATTGCAAGGAAGGACTTGAGAATGTCTGCCCGAATGGAATCTGTCTTGGTTGCATGAGCCTTAACGGTTCGATGTGTGAGTACATAACGACTGAGGAAAAATATATTTTCCCATTCAAAAACGTCTCTTTTGATGCCGCTGCCATGACCGAACCTTTGGCTGTTGCTTATCGGTCAGTTTTCAAGATTACGGATGAGGAAATAAAGAAGAGCAAAAACATAATAGTGATTGGAGCTGGTACGATAGGACTACTTGCGCTGATTCTTCTCAAGTACAGAGGTGCAGAGAATGTCATAGTGAGCGACGCAACTCCATCCAGACTTGAGAAAGCAAGGGAGCTTGGAGCATCCCATACGATAAATCCACGCGAAATGGATTTCGAGACGGCTGTGCTTGAAGCTACGGGTGGCAAACTCTGTGATATTTCCATTGAAGCTGTTGGTATCACTCCAACTGCAGAGAACTCTCTGGATGCGCTCAGGATAGGTGGTACTGCAATCTGGATTGGAAACGCACAGAAGATAATCCAGATTGATATGCAGAAGGTTGTAACCAGAGAACTCTCGATACGCGGTAATTATGTCTATTCATATAAAGAGTTCGGAGAATGTGTGCGTCTCATTGAATCGGGGAAAGTGAAACTTGAACCGCTCATGACAAATAGGTACAGACTTGAAGATGGTGTACAGGCCTTCAAGGATCTTGAATCGAACAAAGACGGAAGAATGCTCAAGGTGTTTCTTGAGAACGAGCAATAAGGAGGACGCGATGCTTGATAACAAGGAACTTCAGCATCTCAGGCAGATGGCTGCTGTAATAAGAAGCAACATCATAGAGATGATTCCACCTGGAAAGGTCGGGCATCTCGGGGGAAGCTCATCGGTTGCTGATATACTTTCAGTACTCTATTTCCATAGAATGAGAGGTCTAGACCCTGCTTCTCCGCATAACCCGGACAGGGACAGACTTGTATTCAGCAAAGGACATGCTGTTCTTGCTCAGTATGCGGCCCTTGTAGAACTCGGTTATTTCCCTCGTTCAGAGCTGAAGAAGGTAAAAACACTTGATGGCCTTCTTCAAGGGCATCCGGATATTGACAGAACACCTGGAATTGAAGCTGTAACAGGTTCTTTGGGGCAGGGACTCTCAATCTGCTGCGGTATGGCAATGGCTCTGCGTCTGGACAAGAGTCCAGCAAAAGTATTCTGCATTGCGGGAGATGGAGAACTTGCTGAAGGGCAGATCTGGGAAGCGGCAATGGCGGCCCCTGTCTACAACCTTGATAACCTCTGCCTTTTTGTTGATCTGAATGGCGTACAGGCCACCGGTCCGACAAAGGATGTTTTTCCAATTACTCATATACCTGCCAAATTCAGGTCTTTTGGATGGAATGTAATTGAGATTGACGGCCACAGTATCGAGGCAATCGATGCCGCACTCGATCTTGCCGATTCCACAAAAGGTGTTCCTACCTGCATTGTTGCCAAGACAGTGAAAGGCAAGGGCTTCCCGTTTGCTGAAGGAAATGCCGCATTCCACAACGCTGCACTGAACGAAGAGCAGTATGCGGAGTGTTGCCGCATTGTGAATGAAATGAAGAAGGAGACAGGTTATGAAGGGTGAGAAAGCTAGCCTGAGAAAAGCATACGGTGATTCACTTGTAGCGCTTGGAAAGAAGGATAATGATATCGTCGTTCTGGAAGCCGATCTCGGAAAATCGACGATGAGCATAGAATTCGGGAAAGAGTTTCCTGAACGCTATTTTCAGATGGGTATTGCCGAACAGGATATGGTTTCCGTTGCTGCAGGACTTGCCCTGACTGGGAAAAAGCCTTTCCTTAGCACTTTCGCAGTCTTTGCATCCGGCCGTCCATATGATCAGATAAGGTCATCAGTTGCTATCCCATCCCTTCCTGTCGTCATCTGTGGCTCTTCTGCCGGACTCTCTGATTTCGGAGATGGAAAAACTCACCAGAGCATCGATGATATTGCAATCATGAGAGTTCTTCCTCATATGACAGTGCTTTCTCCCTGTGATGCGGTTGAGACGGAAAAGATGATGGAAGCTTTGTCAAAAGGAATAGGCGGACCTGCCTATCTTAGAATCAATCGCAATGACCTTCCGCTTCTTACGGATCCTGAAGAGCCATATCAGATTGGAAAGATGAATATGATGAGGGATGGCTCGGATGCTGTTGTATTTGCAACGGGAGTCATGGTTTCAAGAAGCCTTGAGGCTGCAGAGGAACTTGGACGAAAAGGTATATCGGTCCGTGTTGTGAATGTTTCCACTATAAAGCCACTTTCCCGCGAGGATCTTCTCAGATATTCAGACGGCATGAAGGCAATAGTGACAGCTGAGGAGCACAGCATCATAGGAGGTCTTGGCGGAGCTGTCTGTGAAGCTCTTTCCGAAACAGGGAAGCGTATTGGAATAATCGGAATAAACGATGAATTCGGTAGAAGCGCTGCAGGATATGAGGAGCTTCTGGATGTATATGGACTTACTGCTACGCATGTATGCAGCAAGGTCATTGAGATGCTTGGATAAGGGGTGTTGATATGAAAATAGGATTTATCGGGCTTGGAATCATGGGTAAGCCGATGGTGAGAAATCTCATCAATGCAGGCTATAAGGTCAAAGCATATGATATCGTCAGGGAGAATCTGGATGCAGCAATCTCCTATGGGGCTGAAGAGGGAAAGAGCGGAGCAGAGATTGCTTCCGAGTGTCCCGTTGTGATTACGATGCTGCCGAATTCCCCTCATGTAAAGACTGTTGTACTTGGAGAAAATGGTGTACTTGAAGGTGCAAAAAGCGGTCTTATCCTTATCGACATGTCATCAATCGATCCAAACGTCAGCAAGGAAATCGGAGCACTCTGTGCAGAGAAGGGTGTGAGAATGCTCGATGCTCCGGTTTCTGGAGGAGAGCCTAAGGCAATAGATGGAACACTTTCCATCATGGTCGGAGGAGAGAAGGCCTTGTTTGATGAGATGGTTCCTATTCTGAAATGCATGGGTTCTTCCGTCGTACACTGCGGAGATCTGGGAGCTGGAAATACGACAAAACTTGCAAATCAGATCATCGTTGCCGGTAATATTGCAGTTCTTGCTGAAGCACTGACAATGGTAAAGAAGGCCGGTGTTGATCCTCTTGTTGTGTTTGAGGCAATCAAAGGTGGACTTGCAGGTTCTACAGTCATGAATGCAAAAGCTCCGATGATGATTGAAAGCAATTTCAAGCCAGGATTCCGTGTTGATCTGCATATAAAAGATCTTGGAAATGCGCTTGATACTGCTCACAAAGTCGGTGCTCCTGTACCTATTACTGCAATGGTTCAGGAGATGTTCGAGACACTTCATGCAGATGGAAGAGGGAGCGACGATCATAGTTCTCTTGCTAATTTCTATGCGAAAGTCTCTGGTACTAAAATTGGAAAATAGGTAGATACCTCTGCCTTTTTTGGATTCTCCCTGGAGCAGGTTGTCCTGCTCCAGTTTTATCTTATTATAATAAGTTATTTAATTGATTTAATTACAATAAATTGCAATCAGAATGTATGTAGAAAAATTTATCGAAAAATAGATTAAAATTAGGACTTGAAATCTCCTTATCTTATGGTAGCATCGACTTATGATATAAGTTACGACAGCATGCTTATATCTTTCAGTGAAACGTTGTGGCTTGTTCAGGAGGTGTGCAATCCACGATATAGAAAAGGAGGCTCTAATGAAGAGATTATTCACTGTTTTAGCTGTTCTTATTCTTTCCATTTCTTTTGTATTTGCAGGCGGTAGCTCGGAAGCAGCACCTGCAGCTGCAGCACCTGAGATGGATGGATCCACACAGGGAACGAATACATTCGTAGAAGGTGGAACTGAACTTTCTCTCTGGACATTCCAGGAGCTCCACGTAGCATTCTGGACACAGATGGCTGATGAATGGAACGCACAGTATCCTGACAGAGCAATTAACCTTACTGTAAGCTCTGCTGAGTCCGGTGCTCTCCATAACAGACTTCTTATCGCATGTCAGGCTGGAGTAGGTACTCCTGATATCGCAGATATTGAAATCGGCCGCTATGGTTCCTTCCTCCGTGACGGATATCTTCTTCCAATAAATGATGCAGTTGAGCCATATCAGGATGATGTCATCATGTCCAGAATCACAATGTATGGTGATGGCACAGGCAACTGGTACGGAATCGACTTCCATCTTGGTGAATCCGTTGCTTACTACAACATGGACATCATGAACGCAGCAGGTGTTGATCCTGCAGATATCGTCACATGGGATGATTATCTTGAAGCTGGAAAGATCGTTCTTGAGAAGACTGGTGTTCCAATGTGCGTCGTAGAGACAAACGACCTCTTCCTTCCTCAGCTGATGCTTCTTGAGAAGGGTGGCCAGTATGTCGATGAAAACGGAAACCCGAACATCGATACTCCTGAACATGCAGAAGTTATCAACTTCATCAGAGAAATGATTGAAGCTGGCGTATGTATAATTTGTCCAGGTGGTGGTCTCCATGAGGAAGAGTGGTATGGCTTCATGAATGGTGGCGGAGTCGCTTCTGTTTGTATGCCTCTCTGGTATATGGGAAGATTCACAGACTACATGCCGGATCTCAATGGCAAGATCGGAATCTACGAGATTCCAGTATGGAACGAAGGCGATGTAAGAGCTGTTCTTCAGGGCGGTACAGGAACATCTGTTCTCAAGTTCACACAGCATGAGCAGCTTGCAAAAGACTTCCTCGCATTCGCAAAGCTTTCCGAGTTCGGTAACAGGTATGAATGGGAAGTTCTTGGATTCGATCCTATCAGAACAAGTCTTTGGACAGATCCTACAATCACAGAGAACCCTGATAACAAGTACCTGCAGTACTTCCTCGACAACCCGTTTGATATCCTTAATAAGAACGGTGTCGATCTTACTGCTCCTGATATCAGAGGCGGTTACTCTGCAGCATACAGCGTCCTTTGCTCGACAACGTATGTAAACGCATTCGAGATGTCGATTGATACTCCTGCAGAAGAGCTTCTTGCTAACGAGCAGGCAACGATCATCTACTACTGATACTGAGGTTATCAGTACATAGGAAGAAGGGATCGTTCGCTACAGGCGTGCGGTCCCTTTTCGTTTCAGCAAGACACAGAGGTGCCTATGGAAAAACAGAACCTATTCAAGAAATTCATTTATTCCCAGAAGACGGCTCCGTATGTATTCCTGCTACCGTTTGCCATTTCCTTCCTGGTATTCTTCGCTTACTCCATTTTTGATACGTTTGTGATGAGTTTCCAGAGAGTTGCCGGCGGTAATACGGAATTCATCGGACTGAAAAATTATCAGGTGCTTTTCAACCCGATTTTCTTCAAAGCACTCAAAAACAGCATTTTCTACATGATAGTTACATGCTGTATCATGATTCCTTTCCCGATGCTCCTGGCAACGGCTCTCAACAGCAAGTCCATGAGATGCAAGAACATGTACAGAAGTCTTCTCTTCATTCCTGCTCTTACATCTGTCGTTGTCGCTGGTGTCGTATTCCGTCTGATGTTCGGAGAACTCCCGAACTCATTCATGAATCAGCTTATCGCGAGGTTCGGTGCAGAGCCGATTATATGGCTGCGCCGTGTTCCGACTGTCTGGCTTGTGCTATTCCTGCTCTGTATCTGGCGCTGGACCGGTGTCAATATGATGTATTTCCTTTCCGGCCTCCAGCAGATACCGGAAGATCTCTATGAATCTGCCTCGATTGACGGTGCATCTGCTATTCAGAAGTTCTTCCATATCACAGTACCGCTATTAAAGCCTACATCCGTATATGTTCTTACGATATCAATATATGGCGGTATGGCAATGTTCACGGAGTCATATATCCTCTTCAATGGAAATTCCTCTCCGAACAATATTGGTCTTACAATCGTCGGCTATCTTTATAAGATGGGCTTTGAGCAGAATAACATCGGACTCGGTTCCGCAATTGGTGTGGTTCTTCTCTGTATAGTTCTCATCATCAATGTTATTCAGCTTAAATTCAATGGTGGTATTTTCGCCAAGAGAAAGGAGAAGTGATATGGCAGAAGTTTCTAGAAAAGTATTACCGACCGTTCTCTTGATGCTGCTTTTTACGGTCATTGTCGTTATCTTCCTGATACCATTAGCTCTGCTTTTCGTATCATCTCTGAGACCGGGTTCTGATCTCATGCGGTATGGTCTCAACTTCTCAATCGACTGGGCTAATGCTAATCTGCATAATTACCGTCTGCTTTTCAGTGGACAGAATGCATATTTCAACTGGTATGTGAACAGCCTCATCGTCACTGCAATTCAGGTTGTGCTGGCTCTATTCCTCTCATCCTGTGTCGGTTATTCCTTCGCAATGTATGACTATAAAGGAAAAGGCATTGCATTTACTTGTGTTCTGCTTGTAATGATGGTCCCTACAGAAGTAATCATCCTGCCTCTTTACAGAATGATCACGAAGATGGGATTCGTGGATAATTTCCTGGGAATCATTCTTCCATACATAGTTATTCCAATGCTCATATTCTTCTTCCGTCAGTATCTTGTCGGTATTCCAAGGGACTTTCTGGATGCTGCGAGAGTCGATGGATACTCGGAGTATGGAATCTTCCTCAAGATCATGATTCCTCTGATGAAACCTTCTTTTGCTGCTATGGGTATCTATGAAGGCATGCAGAGCTGGAACAACTTCCTCTGGCCAATGATCGTCATGAGGTCCAATAACAAGATGACGCTCCCAGTTGGTCTGCAGAGTCTCATGTCTCCCTATGGAAACAATTACGATATTCTCATAGCTGGAGCATGTTTTGCCATTATTCCGATTCTCATCCTCTTCGCATGTTTCCAGAAGTATTTCGTAGAGGGTATGACAGCAGGTGGTGTCAAAGGCTGATTTATGAGATTCAAAGCAGATTCCAATCGGGTGAGAGCTGTTCGTGATGAGAAGATTTTCGGTCATTTCATCGAGCACTTTCATAGACAGATTTATGGAGGAGTCTATGATCCAGGCAATTCTCTCTCCGACAAGGATGGTCTGAGAGAGGATGTGCTTGAGGCGATGAGGAACATCCATGTTCCGATTCTCCGCTGGCCCGGCGGATGCTTCGTCTCTTCCTATAACTGGAAGAAAGGTGTTGGAGAAAACAGGGTTCCTGTTTTTGATAAGGCATGGAGAGTCGAAGAACCAAACACCTTTGGTACAGATGAGTATATTGCTCTCTGCCGGAAAATCGGTTGCGAACCATATATCTGCACGAATGCAGGTACAGCAAACGCTGAGGAGATGAGCGACTGGGTTGAGTACTGCAACCTTTCAGATGAAGGAGAATGGGCAAGACTCAGGGCCTTGAATGGGCATCCCTCGGCTTATCGTGTCAGATACTGGTCTATTGGCAATGAAAACTATGGGCACTGGGAGATTGGGGCAAAGACTGCTGAAGAGTGGGGGCCTCTTGTCCGGGAAAGTGCAAAGATGATGAAGCATGTTGATCCTTCCATCGAGTTGTCTGCTGCCGCACTCACGGATGTGGACTGGAATGTCAGCCTTCTGAAGTATGCGGGAAAGTACCTTGATTGGATCTCCATTCATGAATACTGGGATCATCTTGCAGAGACAAATGCCTGTTCACCTTACGATAAGGTGATGGAATATACCGAGGATGTCGGTCATTCAATCCGTAAAATCCGGGGACTTCTGGAGGCTTTCGGTCTTGAAAAGAATATCCGCATAGCATTTGATGAGTGGAATGTGAGAGGATGGTATCATCCGAACGTGCATACAATCAGGCAGGGGCTTACAAAAGAGGAGTATCTGTATCCACGTGACAGAAATGATGACAACAGTCTTTATACGATGGCTGATGCTGTTTTCTCTGCCTGTTTCCTCAATGAGCTATTGAGAAATGCTGATATTGTTGGAATGGCTGCATTTGCCCCGATTGTCAATACGCGTGGTTGTATTTTCACATATGACAAGGGAATTGTCCTGAGAAGCACTTACCATGTTTTTGATCTCTACACCAACAGGCTTGGAGAAGAAGTCTTGGATGCATGGTATCCAGATCCTGATCCAGCCATTGATGCTGTCGCAACTGCATTTTCCGGTAAGAAACGATGGGCTGTGGCCGCTGTCAATAAAGATTCTTCCTCTATGAGGAAAATTGCAGTTGACCTTGATGTGGTAGGTGATGTCAAAATGGCTTGGATTTCCGGTTCCTCCCCAGATTCTTTTAATGATATAGGAAGGAATGACGTGAAAATCATGGAAAAAGGTTATGGAAGGTTCTCGAAGGGTATGGAATTCTCCCTTCCTGCACATTCTGTATGCATTATTGAGATTGCCGAGAGATAGCAACACTATAGGAGGAACGAATGAAGAATGCTGCTGTTTCGATTAATTTCAGAAATGAGATTTCTAAGATAGATAAAAGAATTTACGGTTCATTTATCGAGCATCTTGGAAGGGCTGTTTACGAGGGAATTTATCAGCCTGGAAATCCAAACTCCGATGAGGACGGATTCAGGAAGGATGTGATAGAGCTTGTCAAGAAACTCAATGTTCCTATCGTCCGCTATCCTGGTGGAAACTTTGTGTCCGGATACAACTGGGAAGATGGTGTGGGACCTAAGGAGAATCGCCCAGTAAAGCTTGATCTTGCATGGTTCACTACCGAGACCAATGAATTTGGCATGCAGGAATTTGACAAGTGGCTTGAGAAGGTCGGTTCTGAGATGATGATGGCCGTTAACCTCGGAACAAGAGGACCTGATGAGGCAAGAAATCTGCTTGAGTATGCAAACTTCCCTGGAGGAACATACTGGAGCGACCTGAGAAGATCCCATGGAAAGGAAAAACCATATGGTATTCACACATGGTGCCTCGGAAATGAAATGGACGGACCTTGGCAGATGGGCCATAAGACAGCTTATGAATATGCCCGTACAGCTACAGAGACAGCTAAACTCATGAAGTGGATTGATCCGTCTATTGAACTTGTTGCCTGCGGAAGTTCCAATTTCAAGATGCCGACATTCGGAGAGTGGGAACACACAGTGCTCAGAGAGGCTTATGAGCATATCGACTACATATCGATGCATGAGTATTACGGAAACAAGGCCAATGATACTCCGTCCTATCTTGCAGAGAATATCGGAATGGACAGATTCATCAAGGCTGTCATTGCTATCTGTGATATGGTCAAGGCAGAGAAGAAGACAGACAAGACTATCAATATCTCATTTGATGAGTGGAATGTCTGGTATCACACAAAGGAAAGCGATGAGCTCATCGAACACTGGGGCAGGGCTCCTCACAGACTTGAGGATGTATATAACTTTGAGGATGCACTTCTTGTTGGCGGTCTCCTGATTACCCTTCTCAAGAATTCAGATAGAGTCAAGATTGCATGTCTTGCACAGCTTGTTAACGTCATCGCTCCGATTATGTCCAACGATGAGACTGCCTGGGCCCAGACAATCTTCTATCCATTCTTCCATTGTTCAGAATATGGAAGGGGAACGGCTCTTGATGTGGATGTCTGCTGTGAGACATATGACAGCAATAAATATAAGGGTGTTCCTTACATTGACAGTGTCGCTGTAAGAAACGATGAGAAGAGGGAAGTTACTGTATTCGTTCTCAACCGTTCCCTTGATGACGATATTGAGGTTGCTCTTGATTTCTCTGAAAACGTGAAGCCGATTGAGCATATAACAATGGCAGGCTTCGGATTGAAGGATACCAACACTGCAACAAGCTGCAAGGTTGTTCCTTCTTCAAGAGAGCTCAAGGAAGGAAGCGTCAAGCTCGACAAAGCTTCATGGAACGTTCTGAGATACAAGTTCTGAGCATTTCAAGGAGATTTTGAATAGGTTCTCCTGTGGCCGGAGGGGTATTCCTTCCGGCCTATTTCTATTTTTCTTTGCTATATCAAGAAATAAGTTTTTTTATAAAAAATTTTCACAAAAAAGTTGAAAAAAGGGTTTACACAGAGGGGAAAAGTGTGCAGAATACAGCCTCGGTGCTCGGAAGAGC
>CALXYN010000027.1 GCA_944392975.1 uncultured Spirochaetaceae bacterium
TGAGGGGAGCGTATCAGAGCGGAAGTCAGACTTTGATACCTCGTATGAGATATGGAAGCATTCTGCGAAACGCCCTGGGAAGGGAAAGAGACCGGAAGCTCCATTCTCTAAGCACCAGCGAAGGATGGAGTAGTTCACTGACAACATGTCAGTAAATAGCTATTTTATTGACAGAGCGTCAGAAAAAAATGGCAAGAGTATCAAAGACAGTATCACAACAGAGGCCGGATGAAATCATAGCAGCATGCAGAAAACTGTATGAAACAATGTCATTCAAGGAAATCACGCTCAGCGACATAAGCAGGGAGACAAGTTTCTCGCGCCCTTCCATCTACAACTACTTCCAGACGAAAGAAGAGATATTTCTGGCAATCATGGAACAGGAGCACAGGCTGTGGGCGGATGATCTGAAAGCCATAATCGAGAATAACAGCAGTATGACTGCGGACAGCTTTGCCAGGCATCTTTCTGCCTCTGTCGCAAGGAGAGAGGTACTGCTGAAGATTCTGTGCATGAATCTTTATGACATAGAGGAGCACTCCCGCCTTGAAAGGCTTGTGAGCTTTAAGAAGTAGTACTTCATCTCAGTGGAGCTCCTGAAGGAAGCTGTGGCAAAGTTCTTTCCTTCACTGACCCCAAAAGAGCAGAACAGCTTCATTCTCTCATTCCTGCTGTGCATGAGCGGTGTCTATCCATATTCCCATCCGACAGACAAACAGTCACAGGCAATGAGGATTGCTGGAGTGAGTCCGTTGGGAGGTACGGTGCAGAGCCTTATGGAAAAATGCATCAGAAACCTGCTTCAAGGCACGTCAGTAAACAGCTGAACAATTAGGAAACATTCACGAATTTGGAGGGCAACAGCATGAAATCAAAAGTCTATTTCACAAGGGTCATCACTCCTGAGAAGGTCGTTGAGGCCTATCACAAACTCGGCATTGAGCTTGACGGCAAAGTCGCTGTCAAGATTCATTCCGGAGAGAAAGGCAACCAGAACTATCTTCATCCGGATTTCTGGAAGCCGATGGTTGATGAACTTAAAGGAACCATCGTCGAATGCAACACAGCATATGGCGATGCCGCAGGCGGTGTGAGGGATAACACCGAATCCCACTGGAAGCTGCTCGAGGAACATGAGTGGACAAAGTACTTTAATGTGGACTTGATGGATGCTGAAGGACCAGATGTCGTATGGCCGATTCCTAACGGAAAGATTCTCAAGAAAAACGTACTGGGCAAGAATATAGAGAACTATGATTCAATGATTGTCCTCGCCCACTTCAAGGGTCATCCGATGGGTGGTTACGGCGGAGCCCTAAAACAGCTTTCCATCGGCTGTGCAAGCCGTGCAGGAAAGGCTCTCATTCACTCTGCAGGCGTTACGGATGACCGCTTTGAGACCTGGCAGAAACATGCTGACAGCACAGCCTTCCCTGAAGCAATGGCTGATGCGGCAAGCTCTGTGCATAACCATTTCAAAGGTCACATAGCCTATATCAACGTGATGAAGAACCTGTCTGTCGACTGTGATTGCTGCGAGGTTGCAGAGGATCCATGCATGAAGGATATCGGAATTCTCGCCTCCCTCGATCCTGTCGCAATCGACCAGGCCTGCATTGATCTGGTGATGAAGAGCGATGATCCGGGCAAAGAGCACTTCATGGAGCGTGTGAACAGCCGCAACGGTATCCATACAATTGAAGCTGCCGCAGACCTCGGAATTGGCAGCAGAGAATACGAGCTCATTGAGTTCTGATTCTGCATAGGTACAGAAAAGAGCACTCTCTCCAGCATCACAAGTGCAGGAGAGAGTGTTTTTATAATCAGTGCTTTATTGCCGTAAACCTGAGAGGAAGGACCTCTATAAAGTTCATCACGGGTCAACAATCTCTAGTACACGCCTGTCAGGCTCTCTTCCGGCAACCTTCAATAAAAATACAGAAACCCCTCAAAACCGGTCGGAAGTGAGGGGTTAAACATCAGTCATACTGTTTTTCAAACAGCTGCTTTCTTCTTTTTCCAGATAAGATGATACTTCACCTCTTCATCCTTATGGAAGAATCCAATGCCAAGGAAATTGAATATGATTGCAATAGCCGGGCTGACGAAAGCCAGGAAGTTGTAAGGTATAAGCTCGAGAGTCGAGAAACCACCCAGGACAACACCATATCCCATTGTCCAAGCATTCCAGAATATGATTGAGGAAACAACAACACCTGTATCTGCCAGCATCCTTGCTAGAACTGCCCTGTTTATATCCATCTCATCACAGATATCCTTAAAAGCAACAGCCGGAATTGCAATTGCAGGATACTGTCCACCTGCCATTGCCATCAGAATGGAAGAAATTCCAGCTCCGAAGATAATCGATTTCGGTGATCTAAGTCTCTTTGATAATCCGCCAACAAGCACATTGAGAACACCTGACCTGTTGAAAAGACCACTGAGCATTCCGATGACAATAATCATCCCAACAAGAGAGAGCATGCTGCTGAAACCTCCGCGGTTAACAAGCGTGTTTACGGCTTCAACTCCGCTGTCCACACTAAAACCAGACATTATGTATCCAAGATTCTCAATGAATCCATGGCCCTGGAATATCATTGACCAGACAACACCAAGACCAATACCGATGCCGAATGTTATGAAAGCAGGAACATGTTTTACAGACAGCACGAGCACAACAATGATCGGGATGATGTGAATCACGCTGATATCAAACGTCGATGCAATACCTGAAGAGAGTTCATTAACAGCAGTTGCATCGATATTTCCAGAGGCCTGGAAGCCCAGGATGATATAGATAATCAGACAGATAATGAAACTTGGAATCATTGTATACAGCATGGATTTAACATGCGTGAAGAGAGGCACTTCGCAAGCAGATGCACCAAGGAGTGTACAGTCAGAAAGAGGACTGAGCTTATCTCCAACAAAAGCACCTGAGACAACAGCTCCTCCAGCCATTCCGATTGGAATACCAAGTCCAGCTGCCATTCCACAAAGGACGACACCGATTGTACTCAAGGAGCCCCAGCTTGTTCCTGTACAGATTGACATGAACGCAGGCAGAAGGAAACAGACAGGAAGATAAATCTCCGGAGTCACAATCTTCATTCCGTAATAAAGCATTGTCGGGATTGTGCCGGATGCCATCCATACTGCAACCATACAGCCAACAAGAAGCATGACGATTGTCGCTCCAGCAACCTGATGTACACCTTCCGCCATCGCAGCCTCAATATTCTCCCATTTCGTTCCCATCACAAGACAGAAAATTGCCATTACGAAAAGTCCTACAAGAGAAGCAATAGCAACATCTGCACCAAGGATAATGAGAACAATGAGGACCACAATCGGGGCAAAGAAACCGAAGAGTGCGCTCTTCATTGTCATTTCACGGGTCTTGCCCTTTTTTTCAGTCTTGTCTTCCATTTTCACCACCTCTTATTTATCAAAAGCCTTTCTGATACGGCCAATCGCATCCTTAAGGACTTTATTGGTCACTGCAAAATTGATTCTTATATATCCTTCTCCTTCAGGTCCGAAATTATCGAGACCATCATCAAGATGGATATGGGCCTTTTCAAGGAAGAATTTATCGAGATTTTTAGTTCCGATTCCGGCATTATGACAATCAATATAAAGCAAAAAGCTTCCTTCAGGTCTGTAAGCTGTAAGAGGAATATCGCTATCATTTATTGCAGAAAGGATTTCTTCCATGTTTTTCTTCAGATAAACATTCAGCTCCTTCATCCAGTCATCTGCCTCGCCTTTCATAATTGAAGTGACAGCTGCAATAGCAAAGCTATTCGTTGCATAACCGAATGAATATGCCTGAATCTGTCTCAGCCATGGAGTCCTGAGCTCCTCGTTGGCAATTGAAATCATTGCATGTGGAAGGCTCATGATATTGTATCCCTTGCTGAGACTCATAATCTGAATACCGATTTCCTGTGCCTTGCTGCCAAGTCCGAGAAGAGGAATGAACTTATTTCCATCATATGTAATGAGGCCATGTACCTCATCGGAAACTACTTTGACACCATTGCGGTAACAGATATCAACAAGACGATTAAGCTCCGCCTCTGTAAATACCCTACCGGTAGGATTATGAGGATTGACAATAAGATATACAGATGGATGATATTTCTTTATCTTTTCCTCGAAATCTTCGAAATCAATTTCAAAATGGCCGTTCACAGGCTTCATCTCATTGGATATAAGCGTACAGTCCGCACCATCTATTGCCCACCGTATCGGATTGAACACCGGAGTCTGCACAATCACATTATCACCAGGGTGTGCATAGATACCAAGTGCCATGCGGACAGCACCTATCGTGCTGGGTACACTCGAAAGCCATTCCTTTTTGACATCAAGACCATAATTTCTCTTGTAAAAACTTACATATGCATTGTAGTAATCTTCAGATCGTTGACGATAGTTATAGCAGTTGTCTTCTGCAATCGGAAGAAGAGCCTCTTTTATACATGGTGCACAGTTATAATCAAGATCAGCTGTTCCCATTCCTATCATATCGTCTGGCATATCAGGTAAATCCCATCTGAAGGATCCGTTCCTGCGATGATCCAGAGTATTATCAAAATCGTATTTCACAATACACCTCCTTTAAAGTGTTTATTCCAGAAATGCTTTAACCTCCTTACACCTTCAGCAAGGTTTTCCTCACTGGTTGCAAGATTGATTCTTATGAAACCATTGCCCCCTTTCCCAAGCTCGGAACCATTTTCAGTAATCATGTGTTCCTCGCATTCAATAAGATATGACAGCTGAGCTGGAGGAAGGCCAAGTGCACGCATATCACACCAAGCGAAGTATGTTGAATCTGCAATAGCAACACTTGCTCCTGGCAGGTTCTCATCAAAATATGAAGTGATAAATTCGTGATTTCTCTGAATTGTTCTGTTCAATTCATCAAGCCAAGAATCACAGTCTCTGTAAGCCGCAATTGTTGCAGCCATTCCCATGATGTTCTTTCCATAGCTAAGCTGCAGACGAAGAAGCGAATCGGTATACAGCTTCATGATTTCAGGATTCTCAGCAACGATATAAGAATGTCTCAGACCTGTCGTGTTATAGCTCTTGCTGGTTGAATACTGCGTAACGGTCAATGCAGAAATCTCTTTTGAAAGCGAGGCAATCGGGGTATAGGATGTACCAGGAAACAGCAATCCGGAATACACATCATCGGACATGATAAAGACATTGTATTTCAGGGCAATCGATGCGATTTCCTCCAGTTCTTCTCTCGTCCAGGCACGTCCGACAGGATTATGAGGATTGCAGATCCACAGAATTTTTGTCCCGCTGGCAATGCATGATTCCAGACTCTTGTAATCGATACTGTATTTTCTGTCTTTGTAAATAAGAGGACACTCAAGCGCTGTACGTCCATTCAGTTTGATCAGGCTTCTGAAACACATATGAACAGGTGTCAGAATTGTGATTCTGTCGCCGGGTTTGGTCAGTGTTTCAAGAACACTCCAGCTTGATGTATATATTCCCACATTCTGAGCAACTGAAGTTCTAGCATCGATATCCCAACCAGCAACTTTCAGGAGATGGTCATGTATTGCCTGATAAAATTCATCGGGCACCATTGGATATCCCAGATGACCATGCTTTATCACATCACTGAGAGCATCAAGAATCGGTCCTGGACATTGATAATCCATATCGGCAGTCCCAAAGCCAAGGAGATCAGGATAATGGGTTCTCTCAGACTCCCACTCCCATTTCAATCTCTCAACTCCCTCTGCTGGTGTTAAATGCAAATTCAAATCGCGCACTGCATACTCCGTTTTTTAGCATAAACTGTGATTTTGTATTGTCAATATAAAATATTTCAGTTAATTTTGGCTGTGTTTTTTCACTGCAATAAACATTGTTGATGATATAATTTCATCTGGATGGTAACTATATGAAATTGACGAAAACTGACAGGAAAATACTTGATTCCTATTCATATATGATTGAAAGATTATCTGAATATCTTGGTTCAGCATATGAAATTAGCCTTCATTCTCTTGAAGATGAGAATCATTCAGTAATCAAGATAATGAATGGCTATCATTCGGGACGCACGACAGGAGCACCTCTGACAGATCTCGCAATGAACATGCTCAAGAGAATAAACAATCAGGGAATTTCCTCAGCCTCTTCGTACACTTCATACAATGCAATCTCAAGCACAGGGGAAAAACTGAGGTCTTCAACAATACCAATTCTAGGTGATGGAGAACGGGTGATAGGAATGATCTGTATCAATTTCTATATGGATACCCCGCTCTCCGAAGTACTCCAGCATCTTGAAGGAAGCAATGAAAAAACCACTCAGAAGGAATATTTTGCCTCAAGTATGGTGGATACAATCATGCAGGCTGTATATGAGGCAAAAGGTATTGTTATGAATAACCCGGAGATACAATCCGTGAACAAGAACAAAGAGATAATAAGAATCCTTCACAGCAAAGGAATTTTCAACATAAAGGATTCGGTAAATTCCGTTGCAAGAGCTCTGGATATATCCAGGAACACTGTTTACCTCCATCTAAGAACAATAACAGAAAATAATGAGAGTTCTTGATCAAAAGGCTCTCTGACATTGTTTTCACTGAGTTCATAGTTTAGAATCTCTTCAAGGAGGGAATATGACAAACGAAGAGATTTATGACTTCATTGGGGAACTTGCAATCGCTCTCTATTCAAAGAAAATCCAGATATCACTTGGAGCACTGAGAGCCATCATGCTTGATAAAGGCAAGGATTATGTAAATAACAGGGGTATGGCATCCGCTGTTTCCGCAGCTTACCGAAGATGGAAGACAAAGGATCCTATCATTTACTATGCAATTGCCTATACATATACGGACAAGGAAGGCAACCTTGCATGGGATGAAAGCAAGCTTGAGAAATGAGAGAGCAGGCCTGGACTCAACACAGAGAAAAGGCCTTTTTCGTTTTCTGCATCATTGATGGCGTAAAATGAAAAGCAATATAGAATCTTCTGAAATATAATCCGGATATGCTTAAGACAATTGCAAATGGATTATCAGAACTTCCGGTGGTAAAATCAGTTGCCCTCTCAGGTTCAAAGACAAGTGCTATAAACGACAATTTCTCAGATCTGGATATCTATGTTTATTCAGATAATCATGTACCGTTTGAGGACAGGGCAAGAATCTTCTCAGGATTTGAAAGCGTTCGCATAAACTGTTCTCCCTTTGAAGAAGGAGATGAGATTATAGATAAATGCGGAAATGTCTATGACATCATGTACAGATCAACAGAATGGACAGAATGGCAGCTTGACGATGTATGGAAACGCCATAATGCACGACTCGGCTATACAACATGCTTCATATACAATATCAGCACATCTGAAATAATTGCAGAAAATGATGACTGGTTCAGATCCCTTCAGAACGAGACAATGAGCGATTATCCTGAAGAGCTTTGCATGAACATCATCAAAAAGAACATGGACATCCTTTCAGGAGACGGAAGCGCAACATTTCTCAAACAGGCAGAACTGGCATACAAACGCTCTGATATAGTGAGTCAGAATCACAGGCTCAGCGCTATTCTCGCCTCCTATTTTGACGTGCTCTTTGCATATAACCGTGCGCTCCACCCCGGAGAGAAGAAGCTTCAGGGCTATGCCCATCTTCTCTGCCACGCTCTGCCAGACTCTTTCGATAGCAATCTGGAGACGGCAATCAGAAGCATTGGAACTGAGGAATATATACCAGCTATCAGGAGTCTTATCAGAAACCTTTCCGCTCTTCTGGAGAGACAGGCCTGATGGCAACAGCGGGAGTTCCATAGGCAAGAACTCCTGCAGGAATGTCAGAAAGAACCGTACTGCCCGCTCCTATCACGCTACCAGAGCCGATGGTCACACCTGGACCAATGAAAACATTAGCAGCAATCCATACATCATCTCCGATGATAACTGGCTTATTATACTGAAGGCCCTTGCGGCGCTTCTCAGCATCCAGAGGATGCGTTGCTGTACAGATAGTGACCCGAGGGCCAATCATCACATTGTTTCCGATTGTAATCGGAGCATCATCAACAAGGCAGCAAAGGAAATTGATATATACATTATTTCCAATGCTTACTTTCATTCCGGCCCAGTTGGCGTAGAAGGGAGGCTAAATATAAACACTCCTCCCTACATTCGCAAAAAGGCGACGCTGCAGCTCCTCCCTTGTTGCAGGATCTCCTCCAAGCTTGTTGAACTCATTTCAGAAGAGCAAGATGGGACTGCTGTACGTCCTTGAGAGCAGGATCAGCGGGATCATAAAGCATCCCGCTGTCCATCAATGCCCAGATATCCTGATCTATCACTCCTTACCCTCGAGAGCATAAGGAAGCATTGCATAGAACTTTGAACAGATTACAAGGTCCTCAACTCTGTTAATCTCGTTCGGAGCATGTGCCTGAGCCTCATCACCAGGACCGAATCCGATAGCCGGAATCTTATGGCGTCCTGTGGTTGCTACAAGATTTGTAGAGAATGTCCACTTATCAACAACAGGCTTCTTGCCAAAGAGATCCTCATAATCCTTTATACCAGCCTGTACAAGCGGATGTGATTCATCGAGCTTCCATGTAGGGAAGTAAAGCTCCTGAGAATACTTTGTACCTGTCCATGCTGTCTTGTCATAATCAGGCATCTCAACAATGATATCCTCAACCTTGTCTCCTGTTGCCTTGGATACATATTCCTTTACCTGGTTGATTGCAAGCTCTGCATCTTCACCCCATGTCAGACGGCGGTCACAATAGAGCATCGCATAATCAGGAACAGCACACTGTGACGGTCCCTTCACATCGATCTGGGAAACAGTAATCGTTCCTTTTCCGAGGAAGTTGTCATCATCTGGCTGCAAATCCTTATTGAGTTGTTCAATAGCAAGGGCTGCGCGTGCAGCTTTGTATGCAGCAGAAACACCGCGCTCAGGAGCAGAACCATGGCAGGAAATACCGCGGAGAATGATTCTTATTTCCATTCTTCCTCTGTGACCTCTGTAAAGGCGGCAACTAGTGGGCTCTGTGGAAACAATCAAATCCGGCTTAATACCTTCTTCCTCAATCATGTACTTCCAGCACATACCATCACAGTCTTCTTCCATTACAGTGAAAGTAAAGAGAATCGTATACTCTCCACCATAGCCGAGTTCCTTGAGAATACGGCCAGCAGTAATCATGGAAGCAGCACCACCCTTCTGATCTGATGCACCACGGCCCTTTACAAGACCATCCTCAATAGCACCGGAGAATGGATCAAATGTCCAGTTCTTCAGATTGCCCACCTCAACTGTATCGATATGAGCATCGAAAGCAAGCTTCTTTGGTCCGTTTCCAATTCTTCCGACAACAGAGCCAAGTCCCTCAATCTTCACCTCATCAAAACCTGCTTCCTCGCAAAGTTTCACAAGAAGGTGGCAGACATCCTCTTCCTTTGAGCTGTAGCTCTTCGTCTGAACAAGCTTGGAAAGATTCTCTGCTGTGTAGTCACGGTACTTCTCGCCGAGTTCGGCAATCCTGTCTTTTATCATATACGACTCCTTATGCCTTTATTTTGTCTGCACGGGCCCATACACGCTCTGCGGCCTGTCTTGCACCGGCAAATATCCTGTCCTCATCAAGCATTGTGAAATGACGGTTTTCATAAAGAACACGGCCATTGACAATTGTTGATTCCACATCTCCTGAACACATACCCCAGACATACTGTGTAGCTGCATTCGCATCTTTAAGCGGTGTCGGAGGATTGTAACTGAGTATTACAAGATCTGCCTTGTATCCCGGCTTGATGCGGCCAAAAGAGGCCTTGCCCCTGAATGCGGATTCAAGCAGCTCATTACCCCTTGCAAGAGCTGCAAGATAATCTGCGGGCCACCATGGACCACCAGCATCACGGTTTTTGAAAAAGGCAATCTTCAGTTCTTCAAACATGTTTCCGCCACAGCCATCAGTGCCAATGACAAGCTTCTTCACCTTTGGCAGATACGGGAAATAACCGACATGGTTATTCATGTTCGAACGAGCGTTGTGTGCCAGAAAGCATCCTCTTTCGTTGAGAAGATTGACCTCATTCTCCGACAGTGCCACACCATGAACGAGAAGGGTATTCTCTCCAAGAAGAGAATATCTATCCAGTCTTGTCATGATGTCATCACCATGGAAGTGATGGGAGAAAACGGAATCGTACTTATCTTCTGCAACATGCAGATGCATGCCTCTTCCTGTTGAATGCACGGCATCCGACATCATTGCAAGCGCTTCATCTGGGAGTGTGAATGGAGCATGACCACCAATCATTGCCTCTGTCAGCACATCCTCACCTTTGCCGATACGCTCATCAATTTCCTTTGCGTATCTGATATTCTCCTCAACGCCCTCGCGAACTTCATTTAAACCATCATTACGATCCGTCACCTCATAGCATGTGACTCCATGAATACCAACATCTTCCATGCCTTTCGCAATTGCAGAAAGAGAGCCTCTGATGAAGGACGGAGAAGCATGGTGATCGACGACACCTGTAGTGCCCTGTTTTATTGCTTCCATTGAGCAGATGAGCGATGAATAGTAGATTGATTCCTCATCAAGAGCCCGGTCAAGACGCCACCACCACTCTTTCAGAACCTGGATGAAGTCTGTCTGAGGACCTGCTGAAATAAGCATTCCTCTGGAAAGACCAGAATAATAGTGATGATGAGAGCAGACATTGCCAGGAATCAGTATTTTACCGCTTCCGTCTATGACTTTTGCAGCCTCCACGCCTTCGCCAGCTCCACATCCAGCCTTTTCAATCACAGAACCTGTGATGACAACATCTGCATTTTCCGTGATGCTGAAAGGTGGCATTGTCTCAAAAATCGTGATGTTTTTGATAAGAATATCTGCCATTATTCCTCCACTGGAGAAAGAAGATAGGAATAAGAGAGGAAGATCTCCTCGATTATCGCCTTGATTTCCTCTGGAACATCAGCTTCCAGTTCTCCATCTCTACCAATCTCTCCTTCGATAATCTTTCCATCCAGACGTATTTTCACGAGATTTCCATCTGCGATGAAACCGCTGTTATCACTGTTATCGAAATCCTCAGGAAGTGAGAAAAGCGTGAACTTATCTTTATATGGTCTGCCGGAATGAGGACAGAATGTCGCACAATTTCCACACTCATTGCAATATGCATCGATATGAAGAACCTGATATGGATCTTCAAAGAGCCCAGTCTCCCTGAGATCAATTCCGATATTCGCCCTGTTCGGACAGACATCTACACACTTAAGACAGAGGTACGAACATTCCATACATCTCTTTGCTTCTGTCCGTGCAAAGAACTCATCGTTTACCGAAACAGATGGTTTCAGGCGGCTCTTTTTCTCTGCAATGTTCTGGAAGAAGCGGTCCTCTGCAAGACGAAGGTCTGCATCATTTTCCTCTTCATCATCTTCTTCGTCATCGTGATGGCAATCACATTCATCGTCATGATGATGACAGTCACAGTCATCTCCATGATGATGGCCACACTCACACTCGTCCTCATCTTCGTCTTCTTCCTCAATAGCCTTGTAGACCATATCGATGGCCTTATCAACGGCATCGCGGGCAGAAGCTATACAGCGGACTACAGTTGAAGGGCCGGTAGAGGCATCTCCGATGATGAATACGCCATCCTCCTCTCCTTCTCCGGAGGCGATTGCTTTCAGTACATCCTGATCGGCTTTCTCTCCGATTGCGGAAATGACATAGTCGATATCATATTCAGCAGTACGCCCTGTATCCACTGGACGGCGTCTGCCAGAAGAATCCTTTTCGCCAAGCTCCATGAGCTTTACAGTCAGCTTTCCATCTGTAAAAGTGGAAGGAGATGAAAGGAACTGGAATGAGATACCGTCAGCAATTGCAGCTTCATATTCTTCATAATCTGCTGGCATTTCACTCTCTGTTCTGCGGTAGATGATGTTCACACTCTCAACTCCAGGTATTCTCTTAGCCATTCTTGCCGCATCCATTGCGGTGTTTCCACCACCTATTACAGCAACATGCTTCCCAAGGGAAATCGACTCTCCTCGTTTTGCCTTCAGAAGGAATGAGACAGCACTTTCACGTGGACCATTGCCACTGATTCCCGGATCATTTGCCTTCTCTGCTCCGATGGAAATGAAGATATACTCAAAACCTTCCCTTCTGAGTTCATCAACGCTCTTTTCCGTATTGAAGAAGAAATCAACACCTGATGACTTGATAAATTCGACATCCCTATCCACTGCACTGGAAGGAATCCTGAATTCAGGAATCACATTCTTAACAACTCCACCTGCAGAATCACCTTTTTCGAACACGGAAGTCTCAAAACCTGCTCTTGCAAGGAAGAAAGCAGCGGAAAGTCCTGCAGGACCGGCACCAATTACAGCAGCCTTGACATCTGCCTTTTCCGGTTTCTCCCAGATTTCTCGTACAAATTCATCCATGCCCTTTTCTGCCGCCATCTTCTTTATTGCCCTGATAGCGACAGGACCTTCATAATCAAGACGAGTACAATGATTCTGGCACTGGTGATCGCAGATCCATCCCGTGATATTAGGCAGAGCATTTTTCAGATAGATGAGTCCTATAGCTTCTGCCCAGCGGCCTTCTCCAGCAAGGGCTATATAATCTGGAATGTCCTGATGAATCGGACAGGATTCAACACATGGAGCGACAAAGCAATCCGTTAGCGGAAGCGGTGACTGAAGCTTCGCTCTTCGCAGGCCTTCCTGACTCTTTCTGAATGCAGGGTCTTCATCACTTCTCTTCACCAGTGATCTCAGGCGTTCAAGACCTATGGATTCCATCTCCCAGCCAGATTTCTCCTGCAGAAGAGAGGCAATCTGGGCCATACGTGTATATCCGCCTGGATGAAGCATATCAGTGGCGATGGTGATTGGATGAATACCACATTCAAAGATATCAGCAGCATTCAATGCGCTTGCCCCGCCAGAGTATGAGATTGGAAGCTGTCCGCAGAACTCCTCAGAAAGAAGCGAGGCAACACGTATTGAAACAGGGAATAGAGAACGTCCGGACATGTATTTCTCAGCACCAGGAAGGACATCTCCTTCATTTGCTGTTCCAAGCGTGTTCGTAAGTTTTACACCGAATCCACGGCCTTCAGCTGAAGCAAGATCAGAAAGGCGATGAAGCATTGGCAATGCATCTGCAAGCTGCAGATCATGTTCAAAGCTTTCTCTCTTCAGAAGGACATAATCAAAACCATGCTCATCAAGAATCCTCCTGACCTCATCGTAGCCAAGAAGTGTCGGATTGAGCTTCACGAATGTATCAAAACCTTTCTCCTTGATCATATAACTGCAGATGGCCTCAATCTCCGTCGGAGGACATCCATGCATTGTGGAGATGGTGACAGAGGGAGAAATATAAGGAGAAATGGTATCCAGCTCCTTGCGGATACGCATTGCACTTTCCTCAAGTATCGTACCCTCAAAGATATTATCTTCAAGAATTGAATATGCTTCGGCAATGTAATCAGAGAATACAGTACCAGATGCATCCTTCATCGTATCGATGAAACGCTGCATCTTCTCTTCCTTTATACCTGACAGATTGTATCCAACAGAAGCATTGAAGATAAATGATGGAGTCTCTGGTATATGTCCTTTGATTGCACCTTCGAGAATATGAAGAATGATCCATGCCTTTATATATTCATCTGCAGCTTTCTCAAGAGTAAACTCAGTTGACCATTCAACATTATATCCTTCATCACGTGCATCGATACATGGCTTTTCTATCTCAAGATGATCCATTATCTGGACAGTCTTCAGCTCTATAAACCTTGCGCCTTCCAGATAAGCTGCAATTATATTCTGGGCAAGCTGTGTATGAGGACCAGCTGCAGGTCCAACCGGTACAGTGCATTCCTGAGAAAATACCTTTACCTTCTTCTTCCCTCTATCCTCATAAAAAAGGGATGAATCAATACCGAACACTGACCCATGATTTCTCAGTTCTCCGGCAATTCTTTCAAGCAAACCAGAGAATGGTACTGGACGCATCTTATCTGCCATAGCGTACTCCTTCTACTTTAGATTCTACATTATCAGAATGGGGTGTCAACAAAATTGGTGCAACAGATTGCAACAGAAAATCATATTTCAGATTTTCTCCATATTCAAAACCTAAATATTTTCAGATTAGGTGAAATACACAATCGTCTTGCAAACCAGCAAAGAGGAATATCCAACAAAACACACAATTCTTTGCGAAGATTAACAAATTCCAATTAAAACTGCTAGTATTTACTATTTTTAAAACTACGGCAGGAAAAATACAGTGTAAGGAATGAAAACAAGCAAATTATCACCAGGTTCCCACATGAGATGGCAACCTGGTGAACTTTAAAAGAATGGTCACCAGTAATAGAAGGAATTCATTATCCCATTGAACAGAATAAGCAGAATTATGATTCCAATGACAGCAACCGCAATGATTACGGCATTGAGCACGATTCCGATGACACTCAGGGTCCATCCGGTTTCAGACTTATCCTTTGCCTTATTTAATCCGATTATTCCAAGGATAAGGCCTACGACCTGACAGACTGCAACGAATACTATCGAAAGGATACCGAGGACAAATGAAGCATCTGTACCTTTCTTCTCAGGAACATCATTTCTGTATTCTTCCATGATCACCTCTTTTCATACTGTAAGAAACTGTATACTTATCTGAAGAGCTAAGCTGATAGATATAATCTCCAATTGCATAAGACGCTGAACGACGTGCGGAAGGAGAGAAAACATGATAGACAAGAATCAGGGAAAGAGCATTAGAGGCTTCTTCCTTATATTCCTGAGAAACACCCACGATTTTTATAATTTTCGCTCCGAAACTCTCAGCACCCTCTGCGGTAAGGACAAATGTACCGTCCTCCATTTCCTCTTCCCCTCCCCTGGCAAAGAACCAGACAGGGAATGAATCATCACTTATATCCTGAAGAGCTTCATCCACATCATCAGCACTGAGCATCACACCATTTATATAGAGAGATGTGGAGGAATAATAAGTCATTACAGAATGTGCCATCCGGATGAAAGCAGCAGCAGTCTCAATTATATCCATCTGTCTTGAAAGTCCCGCGACGACAACAAGATCAGGATCTTCCAGTGAAGCAGCGAAAATACCGCCGTCCGTGTGTTCCATAAGCACGAATGTCTTTGATGAGGAGAGAACACGAAGCCCCCTTCCTTTTGCGGCCTTGCTGATATCATTTACTTCAGTATTTTCAGGAAGTTCGATAATTCCCATGAAAATCCCTTTTCTGTGATAAAGCATGTAATCCACACGGGCTTTCATGAGCATGGCTTTATAGACTTCCTTCTCCGGTCGTTTGTGGTTATCAGAGGAAAAATATGAAGAAAGAGAAGCCCTGGCACGTGAAAGATGCCTTCTCTTCTCAGGAGTATCTCCTGCAAGAGTCTCTGCAGCTTTCATCTCATTCTCGGCACTCAAAATGTCAAGATAAGGCTCTCTCGAATATGATTCTGAGCGAAGCAGCCTCAGCTTCTCCTGTGATTTTCTGTACTCTCTTCCATGGCTAAGCATAACTGCCTGAAATGCAAGAAGAGCTGCTCTTTTCATGCCATCTGGAAGAAGGTCTACAGCTTCTTCAGACATCAGACGGAATTCTTCCATTGTTTTATCGGTCATTTTTCTTCTCCGTAAGCAGAATTATATCATCATATCCATCCTTGTACGCAAACGCTTTGAATGTCTTTCCATCAAGCTCTATCTTATCTCCAGCTTTTATTTCATGCTTCACATGCCTGCTGATGGCCATTGAAAGATACGAAAGGAGATCGATATCCGTATCTGCATCCGGCATTGGAAAACCGATATCCTTCCTTCCCCAGAGCTTTGCTGAATGCGTGCGGAAAACTCTTTCCTCGTCAATCTTATTTCCATCATATGCAAACTGGAACAGAACAGGCTCACAGAAGAATCCGTTCTCAGTATCCTGAATCATCAATGGAATGATTGATTGCTGTATGACATTACCATTGATTGTGACCATCGGTGAATCTGGATATACAGAGCAGGCTGTGGCAAGTACCTGCTGCATATCCATAGCAGCAGAAGTTATGTCCTTTCCAGAATCCACTGTGATAGTAACGACACCGTTTGAAAGATTCATTTCCGATTCATCAAGCATGTTCCTCAGATCTTGAGGCATTGTCTCCACCATCTCAGAGATATCCACTCTGTCGTTATATTCAATCAGGATTACATTATCATCACCAGAGAGGAATGCATAAGAATTTTCCGTGAAGATATCATCATCAGTCTCTTCATAATAAGCAGAAAGTCCTTTCACTAATTTCTCCATCGAGAACTCCCCGTCTTCAGGAATTTCCAGAGTGGCCATAAAAACACCTTTCTGCTCACCAATCATCTTATAAGCCTTGGCTCTTTCTATGCGAGCGAAAAGATAATCATCGAAATCATATAAGAATGAATCCTTTTCAAAGTACCGTATATACTCGCCGAGTGCTTTGCATTCTTTTGAAATAAGAGCCTTCACATCGTATTCGCCAGAGGAAATGGACTCTACAGCCAATGCCTTATAATTCATTGCTTCTTTCATTGCTATTCCAGGGCAATCCCGGCCTTTTGTAAGTTTTCTGAGTTTCTTCAGAAATTTATTTGACTCATTGAAAGAATGGCAGCCAGAAGCAATGATTGCGTCCAATGCGGTTTTCCCATACTCCTGCATATCGACAGGAAGAAGAGACAGGAATTCATTGAGAATGTCATTTATCATGTCTACTTCTTCTGTGAAATCATCATCAAGTGGAGAATGGTCGTCCGCACTTTCATGGAAATGAAAATAATGATTGTTCCTATCATCAAAGTCCATATCATTTATTTCGCAGAATTTCACTTCATCATCTTTCTTATCAGACATAAACCCTCCATTTTTGCTGTTAGAATAGCATAGCGACAGCACTAACGCCATCAGATTTAATTCATTCATGAGACAGAAAAAGCGCCGGGAAAACACCCGACGCTATATCACCTATAAAATAAAAATGTTCAGTCAGCTGGATACAGCTTTGCAAGATAGTCTGCAAATACCTCATTAAGCAGACCGCCCTCTGTCAAAACCCGGCCAAACATCGTATAACCATCACCACCGGCAGCCATGAAATCATTTGAAGCAACCTTATACAATGTCTCATCATCATTTCTGTCGAGAAGCACATTACCAAGGTATACCTTCTTTATGCGCTCTCCGGCAGGAGCCGAGGCTGAATACACCACTCTCAGATCCGTCTGAGAGAATGCGCCATTCTCCTCTGGCAGAAGCGAATAACCATGCTCAAGAGCTGCATATACATCCTTAGGCGTAATTTCACAGACAGTTATGATATTCGTGAAAGGAAGCACGTTATTAATATCCCCAAGGGTAACAGGCCCTGCTTTCAGGGATGCCCTTATTCCTCCACCGTTTGTGATTGTGAAATCAGCACCGCTTTCATTTGTCATTGCAGCACAGATAAGAGATGAAAGATTTGTCTTTCCAGTCCTTACAGCAGAACGCTCACCGTTGAGGTCCATTGGAAGCTCTGCAACAACTTCACCAAGAATGTCTTCCAGTTCATCCTGCTTTGCTTCTATGTATGAAATGATTTCAGGATCATCCTTAACTTCCGTCACTCCTAATGAATTAAGAAGTGTACCAGTTGATGGATCAAGAACTTCCGAAGCAGGCAGAAGGTAAGCATCTTCTATTGTTGCCTCTCCGTCGGCATCTACACGAACCTCTACTATTCCAAGATTATTGAGATACTGTCCTGTAGAAACAATGAGCGTACCATTCACCATCTCTCCACCATCCATGACAGTATGGCTATGCGCGTCGATGAAGAGGTCAATACCATCGATATTCTCAGCAATGATCTCTGATGTCAGTCCAGACTCTCCATCTGGGACAACTCCAATGTGTCCAAGAACGATAATGAAATCCGATAGTTCATGCATAAGGTCGATAGCTGCCTGAGCATTCTCCACGACCGCATCACTAAGGAATTCAACACCTTCAGTGTTATCAGGATGTGACTTTGTTTTCGTATCAGGAGTTGTAATACCGACTACTGAAACCAGGAACCCGTTGAAATCATAAATCTGATATGGCTGGAAAAGGAGATAGCCATTCTCATCAGAGATATTAGCACTCAGAATACGGAATGATGAATTATCCTCTGCCCACGCAGCAGCTTCCTCAAGTCTTTCAAAACCATAATTGAAATCATGGTTTCCAGGAGTCATTGCGTCATAGCCGACATCTGCCATGATTTCCAGTACAGTCTGTCCTTCAAACATGTTTGCAAGATTTGTTCCATGAAGAGTGTCGCCACCATCGAGAAGAAGGATATCATCGGTCATGCTTTTAGCCATATCAACCAATGTTCCAAGCTTGGCGTACCCCATGCTTCCATCCTCTCCAGAAACTATGCGCCCATGAACATCATTTGTATGACCTATGTAAAGGTAAAAACCGTCAGTATCACCTTCAGCTTTCACAATCGGTTCAACGCCAAATGGATACTCAACTTTTTCTTCTGCAACAACAGTTTCAATAACCGGTTCCGGTTCAAGAGCAGGCGCTTCTTCTGCAACTGGTGTTGTCACATACTCGATAAGATCACCAATCAGAAGATCAAGCTCTCCTGCCACAACATCTTCTGAAATACTTTCAGGATATGTGAAGACTGCCTTTCCCTCATCCTCAATCTCGTAGGCAACGCCCATTGCACTAAATCCGTATCTCTCGTTTTCCAGTGCAATGAAGGCCTCTGCTTCAGAGTTCGATACTGGTGGATATGTAAGTGTGGTCTTACCGCTCTCTATCACAGCCTCAACAGTATATCCGCCATATGAATATGTCTTTACAACTGGCTCCTCTTCTGGTTCTGGAAGAGATACAGGAGCTTCTTCTGCAACTGGTGTTGTCACATACTCAATAAGATCATCAATCAGAAGATCAAGCTCTCCTGCCACAACATCTTCTGAAATGCTTTCAGGATATGTGAAGACTGCCTTACCCTCATTCTCAATCTCATAGACAACGCCCATCGCACCAAATCCGTATCTCTCATTTTCCAGTGCAATGAAGGCCTCTGCTTCAGAGTTCGATACTGGTGGATACGTAAGCGTGGTCTTACCCTTCTCTATCACAGCTTCAACAGTATATCCGCCATATGAATATGTCTTTACAACTGGCTCCTCTTCTGGAAGAGATACGGAGACTACCTCTGGAGCTGGTGAAATATAGGCAATGAGGTCACTTATGAGATTATCAAGCTCAACGGAGACAGTTGAAGGCAAGATGGAATCGGGATAAGTGAAAACCGCCAGACCCGGCTCTTCAATCACATAGGAAATACCCATGTCACCATATCCATATTTCTCATTCTCAATTGCAATGAAAGCTTCGGCTTCCTCATTAGGCACGGCTGGATAGACAAGTGTTGTCTGCCCCTCTTCGATAGTTGCTTCCAATGTATATCCGCCATATGTATAAACCTCATTTATCACAATCTTTTCATGCTCGGCTTTCTGCACTGCAACAGGGACTTCAGTCATGTAAGCAATAAGATCATTGATGAGGATCTCCAATTCCTGTGAAACCACATCACTTGTATATTCATCTGGATATGTGATTACTGCTTTTCCAGCTTCAGGCAATGCATATCTTACACCAAGGGAGGCAAAACCATATTTGGAATTCACAAAAGCAAAAAACGCTTCTGCATCCTCGTCAGTCACAACGGATGGATAAGAAATCACGGTCTTTCCATCCATCATTTCAGCAGTGAGGGTGTAACCACCATAGGTATATTCTGAAACAACCACTGTCTCAGGAACAGCCGCAAGATGGGATGAAACATGGATAATGAGGTCGTTAGCCAACAAATCTGAGAAAGCTTTCCGATCTTCTACACTGACACCCTGCGGATAATAGAGATGGAGCAGTCCATCTTCTGCAATGGTGTATGTAACATTATCTATCTGATGCTTCAAAGCTTCATTCTGAAGGAATGCACTTACATCATCTTCTGCAATACCGGAAGGATAATATATATCAGCATATCCATCGTATGCATCTATTGTAAGTTCATATTCCATATATGAATATGTGACAGATACCAGGACTTCTTCCGGCTCTTCAGCCACTGGAGGCTCTTGTTCTTCTACTGCAACTGGAGTCTCCGGTACTTCAATCTGAACTGGAGTGTCGATAACAATTTCTTCCGCATTGCTCTGACAGCTAGGTACCAGCACTGAAAGCAATATTAGAAGAACAATGGAGATATTCCTTGTCAAATGTCTCACGATTTCCTCCTCTGGATCCGGTAATAATTCTTTTTTGTTATGGTACCACACCATTGCAAAGAAACCAGAAAAAACATGTTAATAAATAAGAAAATCCCCCATGTTTTGCATGAGGGATGATATATTAATCGAATTAATTGTGCTTTTATACTGTTGCTGGCTGAATATCAAAAGTCTCAACGTATGAGAGGAGATCTGCAACAAAACTATCGATATACTGAGTGCGGATTTCCTGTGAGATTCCTGCAGGATATGCAATCTCCACAGTACCAGGAGCTGAAATCATGTAAAGCACGCCATCAAGCTCTGCACCATATTTCTCAACCTCTGCAGCAAAGAAAGCAGCAACATCGGAATCAACAACCCAATCAGGGTAAGAAATAACAGCCTTTCCATCAGCAGCCTCGATTGTGAGCTCATAACCAAGATACTCATAAGAAGCTGTAACGACATCATCAGCGACAGGAGCTTCAACAGGAGCTTCCTCCACCGGTTCAACTACCGGTTCCGGCTCTGGAGCTGGAGCTGGTGCTGGAGCAGGAGCTGGTTCTGGCTGAGTTTCAACTGTGACAGGAGCGACTACTTCAGTAGTAGCAGCTGGAGCTTCTGTGCTCTGGCATCCCATGAGGACAAAGAGCATGAGCATAGCAGCAACGATTGCAGCAAGTTTCTTCATATTTTCCTCCTAAAGTGAACTACCCTAGCTTTAGACAAAGGGCTTCCGGCTTAGCATTCGGATGCTTAGTAAGAAATCCTATCCAAGTCTTATACCAGCTCAGCCAGAATACACATGCGTCCAACATGTGTGCAGGGATTATCTGCCCTACAAGCAGTTTTATCACATTATATCTGACTCCACTCCATCTATAAGTAGAATAGAATCTTTTCGATATTCTGCCGATAAATTTAAAGAAAAATGGCCCATGAACGAACATGGACCCATCTGAGAATTACATCAGATCCTTTGGCTTGCGTGCTGTGTTTCCTGTCTTCTCACAGTATGCTACGTGGCGAAGCTTGCCGTTCTCGAAAACGCTCTTCATCTTGATAGCGCCGCCCCATCTGCTCATAAGAACCTTTGCACCTTCACGATGTGCGTTCTTTGAAACATTACCTGCCATATATTATTCCTCCGGTCTATAGACTTTCCATCCGACACATTTTACCGATTCTGCAAAGAGTGTCAAATCCCCCTCTCTTATATCACATCGGTCTGTTATTGGCAACATTTCCAGATTTACCATAAAAAGAAAAATCCTCACATTCTCATGCAAGGATTTCTTTTCAAGCCGCCTGTCGGATTCGAACCAACGACCCCGAGATTACAAGTCACGTGCTCTGGCCAGCTGAGCTAAGGCGGCATTAAATCAACGATGGTGAGATTACAGTATTCGGGGCATACAGGTCAAGTACCTTGGGAAAAAATTATTTCAAATCTCCTATCTGAAATGTAATTTTCACTGAAACAACAATATAGTTAAAGGAAAAGCCGGACATGACATGCCCGGCTGCAACACCATTTTCAGTTGAATTTCATTTCAATTACATGCGTGTTTGTCTTTCCCGCAGCAAGATGGATGAAATCCTCACGCTTTGAGATATCTACAAGCATTCCATCTCGGCCTGGAAGGATCCACCATGGCTCGATGCAGACAAATGGCGCATCGCGTTTGATCGGATGCCAGATTCCGCAATACGGAGCACCTTTGTAAACTACTTCCACGGATTTCTTCCCTTTCTCACTGCAAAGGATGGCCCTTTCACCTGTTCCATGGAGAACGACTGCATCATCGTCAAAGAGATCGTGATGCAATTTCATTTTCCCATCAACAACTGTATCAGTGCTTTCATAGGAGCCGGCATCGAGATGATTATCGGTGAAAACTCTTCTCTCAACCTTTCCGGCCTCTGGGAAGACTACGGAATAATCCTCAAAAGCAAGTCCCTTGTCGAGTGGTACATTGAAACCAGGATGACCACCAAAACCATAAAGCATCTCCGACGAACCTGTATTCTTTACCTCTGCTATCTCATCCACTCCATGTTCTGTCAGGCTATAAGTGACAGAGAAGATAAACTCAAATGGGTACATAGCTCTTCTTTCATCATCTGACTGAATGCGGAAAGTGACAGAATCGCCTGTGTTGGACACAACATCGAATTCTGCCTGCTGACAGAATCCATGAAGTGTCATTTCATAGACATGGCCATTGTATTCATATTTTCCTTCATGAAGCCTGCCAACGAACGGGAAAAGAACAGGTGCATGCTTCTTCCAATAAGTCTCATCACCATTCCAGAGGTACTCTGTATCATTATCCTTTGAATAGATTCTGTTCAGCTGTGCTCCAAGTGAATTCACTTCCACAATGAAGTGTTCATTCTCAATTTTTTCAATCATCTTCTTTCTCCTTATTGTATTCAGGTCTGAGCGAGGAGGCTCCATTAAGGTATACCATCCTCACCTCCCTTTCCTTTCTATGGTTGATAAGTATCATGACCCTGATTGCAAGAGGCAGTCCTCCGGCAATCTCAGCCTCCTGCACGCAAAACAGAGGTGTCAGGGTTCCGAATCCAGAGCGTCTACAAGCAGCAGCAGCGTTTCGGGTTCTTATATCTCTTGTCTGGGAGAAAAGTATAAAAGCAACATCATCATCTGTAATGCCATTCTCTTTGTAGATTTTCTCCATCAGTTCTTTTACTGCTTCATCAACTTCCGCAGGTGAATCATGATTCACAGTTGTTGCTCCACGGATAGCATATACATTCTCTTCCATTAAACCCCTCCTCCGAATGAAAAACCGTTAATAATAACCGTATTGAGGACATCCAGTGTAATAGAAATGATGAAATAAATGGCTATCCTCAGTATTGTCAGAAATAAAGGCTGCAGGCATAGCACTCTCGAATAAAAGAACTGATAAACCGATGCGAACACCAGCCAGATACCTTCAAGGATTATTGTCCATCCGAGAATCATCTGTGAAAGTGTCACAAAAGAAAGAAGAACATCGCTCACGGGAAAATAAAGGAAAAGCACGAAAAGAAGCGCAAAGAAAAGATACAAAGCAAGTAAATACGTATGTATGCGCGATGAAAATGCAAGAATCCTTCTAAATGCCAGCATATGGAGAGTTTATCACGGATGAGTCTCATATTCCATTGTTCTTGACACACAGTGAAAGCAATGCAACCCTCTTCTTATATGAATGAAGCGGATGTGAATTCCAGGGCATGGGATGGCGAAGTCGATAACAACAGCTACTGGGCAAAGATTGCTGACAATAAAGCCATTTCGGATGCAAGAGATGGAAAACCAGGAATAAGAGTGACAATTGACAAGGATGTTCCTTTGTCATGGATTGAAGGCTTGAAGGGAAAACATGTCCTTGTTCTTGGCGGCGGTGGTGGGCAGCAGACACCTGTCCTCTCAGCTTTCGGTTGTGATACAGAATGCTGTGACATAAGCCGCAGGATGCTCGAAAAAGACAGAGAGGCACTGGAGAAATACAATCTGAAAGCAAAACTTCATCAGATGGATATGCAGGATCTCTCACTCTTTCCATCTGAATCATTTGACGCTGTGATATCCCCTGTTTCACTGAATTTCATCCGCGACATAGAAAAAGTATATAAAGAAGTATCAAGAGTCCTTAAATCAGGAGGAAGCTATATATTCGGCATTGCAAATCCTGCGCTCTATATCTTTGATGACAGACTCCTTCTGAAAGGAAAAATGAAGATAAAGTATACTCTTCCATTTGCAGACGAGATAAGCCTTTCAAAAAAGGAGCTCGAAAAGAGAATCAGGAAAGGAGACACTATAGAGTTCTCGCATACTCTGGAGACAATTATAGGGGGATTGAATGACGCAGGATTCGTAATTGCAGGTTTCATCTCAGATGGAAGCTCATTTGAACCGATAGACTCATTCCTCCACGACTGCTATCTGGCTTTCAGGGCCATCAGAATCTAAGACAGAACCATCCTCAAGCACAAGAACTACCCTGACACCAAGATCTTCTGCAATCTCAAGTGCTTTTTCTGAACCGACAGCCAGAAGTGTTGTAGAGAGCATATCTCCAAGTTCCCCGTTTTTATTGATGATTGTCGCGGACACCACATCTGTCTGAAAAGGATATCCCGTATCCGAATTCAGGATGTGATGATAGCGGATACCATCTTTTTCCACGTATCTCTGGTACACCCCAGATGTGATAACAGTCTCATCCGAAACTTCCACTGTCTTGAACACAGAAGAGGAATCGCCAAAAGGATTTCTTATACCGATTCTCCAGCTGCTTCCACCTTCTCTGCTTCCATAGGCAAGTATATTGCCACCAAGGTTGATGATAGCACTCTCTATTCCGAGATCAGAAAGACGCGCGGCAATGCAGTCAGAAGCATATCCCTTTCCCACACCGCCCAGGTCCAGAGCCATTCCGGGCTGTGAAAGATATACTGAGTTCTCTTCGTCATCCAGAATCACGTTTGTATAATCCAGAAAAGGAAGGACGGAGGCAATTTCTTCTTCCTCAGGAACTCTGGCCTCCTCTGTACCCATAGCCCAGAGAGAGGAAAGCGGCCCTATGGCAGGGTTGAAGATTCCATCGGTGTAATACGCCATGCTGACTGAGTCCTTTATCAAGGTATATACATCTTCAGGAACAATCTCCGGGGCAATCCCTGCAT
>CALXYN010000028.1 GCA_944392975.1 uncultured Spirochaetaceae bacterium
CATTTCATTCCCTGCAAAGGCACTTCTCTGTGCATATGGACTGTTTCCATAACCCGTCGGTCCTAAAGGCAGAACCTGCCAGAGTGTAGCACCAGATGCGGATATGTTTTCTGCGGCAGTATATGCCTCGGGCCCCAGATCTCCGATTCCGAATTCGGATGGAAGGGATGTTATATGAAGCAGTATTCCTGCTGATCTTTTGCCGTTTATATCCATTATCTGAACTCCTTCAGTGTTGTTCCTTCTCTGAATGTATAAGGAAGTAGTGTATAGAGCGGGGTGTTTTCATCGCCATCGATGAGGCGGAAAAGAATCTCTGCGCTCTTTAATCCTTTCTCTTTGCCACTCTGATAGATTGTAGTTAGTCTCTTTCTCTTGCAAAGTCCGTCTTCAAGACCATCGAAACCGATTACTGAGATGTCAAGAGAACGGCTTTCAAGAACATCGAGTATTCCCATTGCTGCTGCATCTGACATTGCAATAAAACAAGTCGGATTGGAGTAGTCGAGAATTCTCGCAGCAACTGTCGCACCTTCTTCCGCAGTGGAAGCCGGAGCATCCGTGATGATGTCATCAAACGACATCGAATACGCCTCCAATGCCTTTCGGTAACCTTCCTTTCTTTTCTGCACGACAGTAGCTGGAGCATCTGGTTTTGCATATGCATCATCCGGGAGAGGAATCATGGCGATTTTCCTGTGCCCTTTCTCAAGTACTTTTCTCATCTGCAGTTCTGCAGCTCCCATATCATCTATTGATACAGAGTGTATATCATCATCAGCAGAACCATCGACAGAGACAATCGGAAGATGTCTTCTGCTGAGAATGCTTCTGATATCCTTGTCTATGATAAGACCAAGGGTAATCAAGCCATCGACAGTTGCATTCTTGGCAGCTTCCGCAACTGAAGAGTGAAGAGGAGGAATCAGCGTCAGCATATATCCCCGTTTCTGGCACACCTCAGCTATTCCAGATATTACGGACTGTATATAAGGATTTCCAAGTGAGGCTTCAACTCTTTGTGGTAGCAGAAATCCCAGTGCCATGTGCCTGCCTAAAGAGAAATTCCTTGCCATAGGATCTGGAATGTAATCTAGTTCCTTTGCGGCTTTGAGGATTTTCTCTGCTGCTTTTTTCGAAATCCTCGAAGGAGAATTGAAGGCAAACGATACTGCGGTCTTGGAGTATCCTGTCTTTTCGGCTATATCTTGTATCGTTATTCTCTTGGCCTTCATAATCCCTCCTGAATCAACCTTTGACTGCGCCAGCAAGTACACCTTTGATGATGTGTTTCTGGCAGAACAGATAGAAAACAATGACTGGAAGCATTGCCAGCACGAGCATTGCCATCATTGCACCCATATCAACAGAACCATATCCGCCTCTCAGGTACTGGATGGCGACAGGTATCGTTCTGTATTCCGTTCCGATTACAAGATATGGCATCAGATAGTCATTCCATACCCACATCGTTTCCAGAATTGCAATTGTTATTGCCGTGCTTTTGAGCATTGGCAAAACCACGGAAAAGAAAGTCCTTACAGGTGTTGCGCCATCAATCATCGCAGCTTCTTCCAGTGCAATCGGAATACTCTTTATGAATCCGCTGAACATGAATGTACTCATTCCGCAACCGAAACCGACATAGAGTATGATGATGCCTATAGGGTTATCAATATGCAGCATATTGGCGAATTTGCTCATTGTGAACATAACCATCTGGAATGGGACAATCATTGAGAAAACCAGCAAATAGTAAATCGTTGAGGTGACTTTTCCCTTGACCCTTGTTATGTACCAGGCAAGCATGCTTGTAAGAAGAAGAATGAATGCGACAGAGGCAATGGTAATCCATAATGAATAACCAAAAGCACTGAAGAAGCTTATTTTCTCAATTCCATTGATGTAATTGGAGGCTCCAACAAAACTCTGTTCATTTGGTAGCTTGAAAGCACCTGTGGAGGATATGAATAGATTGCCTTTCACTGAGTTCATCAAGACAACGAGAATAGGGAAGATGATGAATGCCGCAACAATGAGAAGAACAAAGAAGAGAATCCATTTCGTATATTTTTTCCCAACCTGAGCCATTAGTTCTCTACCTCCTTTTTCCTTGTTGCTACAAGCTGTAACAATGCTATTGCTGCAACCAGGATTGTGAAGATGACGGCTTTTGCCTGTCCCACTCCTTCGAATCCGACACGCGAATAGAATGTATTGAAGATATTGAGCGCAAGCATTTCCGTCTGATGGTTAGGTGCACCATTGGTGAGTGCAAGGTTCTGATCATATAGCTTGAATCCGTTTGTCAGGGTAAGGAAAAGGCATATCGTGATACTTGGCATGACTGCAGGTATGATGATTCTGAAAAGGGTAGTCCTGCCGTTTGCTCCGTCGATGGCTGCAGCTTCAAGTGTATCCGATGGCACATTCTGTATTGCTGCAATGTAAATGACCATCATGTATCCGATATTCTGCCAGTTCATGAGAATGACAAGTCCCCAGAATCCATATGCAGCGTTGGAAAGCAATGTCTTTTCAAAGGCTGCAAGGACACCATTGAGAACAACTTGCCAGATCCATCCGAGAACGATACCTCCGATGAGGTTCGGCATGAAGAATATCGTTCTGAACGCATTCGTTCCCGGCACATTTCTTGTCAGGGCAAGTGCCAGTGCAAATGCCAGAATGTTTATTGATATCACGGTGACAATTGTAAATCCCAGTGTGAACCAGAAGGCCTGCGTGAAATAATTGTCTACAGTAAAAGCTCTTACGTAATTGCTGAATCCTACAAAAGTAGCATCTGTGATAGTTGAGAACTCGCAGAATGAAAGCACAAGTCCCCATATCATAGGAATTAAAAATGCAAGAGCGAAACAAATCAAAGCGGGTAGTGCAAATAGTGGGAAATATTTTCTGAGTGTTTTTTCCATCTCAACCTCTTTTATAAATAAAGCCGTCAAATCATCTGACATGACGGCTTCAGTTCAGGCGGAAACTATTACCTTCCTGTCAGCTCAGCTTCGCGAGCCCATGCGTCCTTTGCAGTCTGCGTTACCTGATCCCATGTATAGTTTCCATTGATGTATTCGAGCATTGCCTGTGCAAAATCTGCTTTCCACTGCTCTGAAGGAATACCATTGAATACCCAAGGAATTGATGTGACGCCATCTTTGTTCATCCAGATATTGACCTGCTTTGCAAGAGGATCATCTGGAACCTCATCAGCTGAGAAGGATGAGAATGGAGTGATGAACATAAGGTTGTTTGTAACAATTTCCTTTCCTTCAGGACTGCTGTAAAGCCATGTGAGGAATGTATCTGCACCTGCAAGAGCTTCTGCGGAAGCATTCTTGTTGAAAGCGAGATAGTTTTCTGTTCCTACGTTAATACCCTTTGCCTCTTCTCCATCAAGACCCATATAGAGTGGCAGGAATTTGATATCCTCATTAGCTACAACATTTCCCTGTGTTCCGAGAATCTGTGCAGCTGCCCAGTTTCCGTTCTGTACCATTGCAACCTGACCAAGGGCAAATTCTGCCATACTGTCAGCGTCGGCTTTTGAACCAACCATTCCCTTCGGAGTGATGGAATTATTGAGATAGAGATCGAAGATGTTCTGGAAGTTCTCTGAATATGTGAAATCAAATGTTGCTGCACTCTGTGCTGTAGCAAGATCTCCATATTCAGCCTGAAGAGCAGGGTTAACAAGATGTGTTGTCCATCTCCATTCAGATCCTGGCATGAATGATGTAGAAGCGAACACTCCCTGGATTCCAAGATCGTCAAGATGAGCTGTCATATCTTCAACAACGGCCTTGAGTGTTTCAAAATTTGTGATTTCCTCTGCAGAAGAGATGCTTACAGCCTTATCTGGAAGTGCAAAGTACTTTCTCATTATCGCATCGTTATAAATGATGCCATAGCCTTCAACTGCATATGGAACTGCTACGACATTTCCATCAAGGGAAAGTGCCATTCCCTTATCTGCAAGAAGGTTGTAGAACTCTGTGTCCTGAAGTGGAGCAACGGTATTCACGTTCTCTGCAATTCCTACAGGACCATTGACCTGGAATATTACAGGAGGTGCTGATTTTGAGAGCTCGCTTCTGAGTGTTGACTGATACTGATTGGAAGCAGCTGTGACAACCTTGAGGGTATACTGCGGATATGCAGCTTCAAATGCTGGTTTTACCATATCAGTATATACATCAGCAATTTCTGGTTTGAAATTAAGAAAGTAAATTTCGGTTTTTCCGGAATCTTCATTCGAACCGCCAGCGAATACGCCGGATAGCGCGATTAATGCAATAAGCACGATTGCAAACGCTTTCTTCATACTTTTCTCCTTTTGCTTGAAATAAAGGCAATGCCTTCTCTTTCTATGTTCAGGGTAAATCGGTTTTGTTAACCGGTCAACAAAAATTTTATGAATTTGATAATCTCTTAAAAAATAAACAATTAGCAAAAAGTATGATGATTTCTGATATTATTATTGATTTTCTATATGCGAATGTGAGCTGAACCGCGGTTTTGTCGTGACAATGTTCTTTCATTACGTTAGAATTGGAGTGTTATGAATACCGAATTGGTTTATCAATTGATAATGATTGTTGTAGGTTTGATTCTCATCTACCTTGCAATCAGGAAAGAGATGGAGCCAACACTCCTCCTTCCAATGGGTTTCGGAGCGATTCTCGTCAACCTTCCGGGTTCGGTCATGCTGCAGGACAATGCTATCCTTCAGTGGCTGTTCAATGTCGGTATCGAGAGCGCAGAGGCTTTCCCGCTTCTTCTTTTCATCGGAATCGGTGCAATGATTGATTTTGGTCCACTTATCTCCAAGCCATGGCTGATCTTTATCGGCGCAGCAGGACAGGGTGGTATCTTCATTTCAATGATTATTGCAGCGGCCCTCGGCTTCCCTCTTAACGATGCCGCTTCAATCGGTATCATTGGTGCAGCAGATGGTCCTACCGCAATTCTTGTTTCACAGCGCCTCCATTCAAATTATGTAGCTGCGATTCTTGTTGTTGCTTACTGCTATATGGCTCTCGTTCCGATGATTCAGCCAGTGGTTCTCAAGCTCACGACAACAAAGAAGGAAAGAGCAATTCAGATGCACTATTCCGCAGCTTCTGTTTCCAAGACAACAAGAATCATATTCCCGATTGTTACGACAATCGTATGTGGTCTTCTTGCTCCGGATTCAGCGGCTCTTGTCGGTATGCTCATGTTCGGAAACCTTCTTAGAGAGTGTGGTGTTCTTGATAACCTCTCCAGAGCAGCTCAGGATATGCTTTCACCGCTTATCACACTGATGCTCGGACTCGCCATTTCTCCAATGATGTCTGGTCCTGCACTTCTGCAGCCTGCAACATTGATGATCATGGCTTTCGGTCTTGTCGCATTTATCTTTGATACAGCATGTGGTGTCCTCTTCCTTAAGGTAATCAATGTATTCCTTCCAAAGGACAAGAAGATCAATCCACTCATCGGCGGTGCTGGAATTTCTGCATTCCCGATGTCTTCACGTGTTGTTCAGAAAGTCGGTATTGAGGCTAACAAGCAGAACCACCTGCTTCCGTTTGCTCTCGGTGCTAATGTATCCGGTCAGATTGCATCCGTACTTGCCGGAGGACTTCTTCTTTCTGAACTCCTCCCGATTTTCGGTTGATAAGGAGAGTGTATATGAACGCAGTAGCAATTGCATTTCAGAGCTGGGGACTCCTGGCATGTGCTATGGCTATTCTCTTTGTTGCTCTCGTGGTTCTCAACAAGATCACAAAAAACAAGGACAAATAATAGCCGTCTATTATCCGATAAAATCCTCTGGGGCTTCTCAGAGGATTTTTTTATAAAATAATTCGCAAGGAAAACTAGAGGCTTGTCCTAAAGGTAGTTGACATATGAAGTTTCGATGAAGAATATTGACGCTTAATGCATCAATATGTATTGTTTGTTCGGTTACGAACTATGGTAGAGGAAATACTTCTCTTCTCGGCAGGTTCGCTAGGACGGCTTGTCAAAAGAATTGCAGATCAGAATCTTCGAACAATCGGGCTTACATCTATCCAGTTGAGTACCTTGATTCTTCTCGTAAGAGATGGCTCAGCTAATCAGAAAAAGATAGAGGAAGAGCTGAATCTTACAAGAGCATCTGTATCTGAAATGATGGATAACCTTGAGAAGCTAGGTCTGGTAATGAGAGAGAAAGACTCTTCTGATGCCAGAGTTAGAAATATTGTCATTACTGATGAAGGAAAAAAGAAACTGGAAGAGGCACGAGCTTTTTCTGCGTCGATTGAGACATCTCTGCAATCTGTGATTTCAGAAGAGGAGAAGACTTCCTTCATCACAATCTGCAATAAACTGAAGAACGTACTGGAGGAAAGCTTATGCTGAAAACTCTGCTTTCTCGTGTAAGGGAATATAAGAAATATGCATTTCTCACACCGCTGATGATGGTTGGAGAAGTTGCTATGGAAGTGCTTATCCCTACGCTGATGGCTGTTATTGTCGACAGAGGTGTAAGCTCTGGCAATATGTCATTTGTCCTGCGTATTGGAATTGCCATCATAGTGGCTGCGTTTCTTTCCCTTTCTTTTGGTGTGATTGGAGCATGGACAGCTTCAAAGGCGTCTGCAGGCTTTGCATCGAACATCAGAAAGGATCTCTATGCACGGATAATGGACTTTTCTTTTGCCGATGTGGATAAATTCTCCACATCATCGCTGATTACAAGAATGACTACAGATGTTCAGAATGTGCAGATGTCGTTCCAGATGATGATCCGAATCTGTGTTCGATCTCCTATAATGTTCATTTTTGCAATCATCATGGTTTATCACAATGGCGGAGCTTTGTCGCTTGTATTCGCTGTTGCGATTCCTGTCGTTGCTGTCTGTATCTTTTTTATTTTCCGCAAAACATACACCTCGTTTAACAATGCTTTCCGTGGCTATGATTCTTTCAACCGTGTCGTACAGGAGAATCTGAATGGAATCAGGACTGTGAAGGCGTATGTAAGGGAAGAGGAACAGCTTGAAAAGTTTGAGGAATCTGCTGAGACCATCAGAAGAAACTTCAAGAGAGGTCAGACCATCATGGCTCTCATGGGACCGCTGATGATGACTGTAACCTATTGCTGCATGATTGCCATATCCTACGTGGGCGCAAGGCTTATAAACATCGGCAATATGGGAACAGGAGAACTCATGAGTATTTATACATATACCGGACAGATACTCTCCTCACTTGTAATGACTGGCATGGTCATAGTAATGCTTTCAATTTCCCATGCGTCGATGGTTCGTATTGCAGCGGTTCTGAATACAAAACCAAGTATGGATATCAATGAAAATGGCGAGAAAACCGTTGAAAACGGTTCTGTTGAGTTTTCTAATGTATCCTTTGGTTATGGCAAGAACTCGAAGGTTCTGAATAATATCAACATCAAAATTGAAAGCGGGCAGATGATAGGTATCATCGGTAATACCGGTTCCGGAAAAACAACGTTCATTTCACTTATTGCAAGACTTTATGATGCTACAGAAGGATCTGTGAAGGTCGGTGGTAAGGATGTCCGTGATTACAATCTGACGGCATTGAGAAATGAGGTTTCAGTTGTCCTTCAGAAAAACACGCTCTTTTCAGGTACTGTTGCTGAAAATCTCAGATGGGGCAATCCAGAGGCAACAGACGAAGAGATAAAAGCAGCTTGTGATGTGGCTTCAGCATCTCCTTTTGTAGAAGCAATGAAAGATGGTTATAACAGCCATGTGGAGCAGGGTGGTACTAACTTCTCAGGCGGGCAGCGCCAGAGGCTTTGTATTGCCAGGGCACTTCTTAAGAAGCCGAAGATTCTCATCATGGATGATTCTACATCCGCAGTTGATACAGCAACAGATTCGCAGATCAGAAAGGCCTTGAGAGAGGATGTCAAGGATCTGACAAAGATCATTATCAGTCAGCGTCTTTCTTCTGTCATGGATGCTGACCAGATAATTATCATGAAAAATGGAAGTATTGAGGATGTTGGCACACACTCAGAGCTTCTGGAACGCAATGCTGATTACCGCGACCTGTATGAAACTCAGACAAGAGGAGGTAACTTAGATGATTAAGGCACGTGTTGCTGGTGGAGCTAGAGCTAAAGATCCGAAAAAAGCCCTGAAGCGTGTTCTCCGCATTGTCTTCGGAGAGCGGAAAGCCAAATTCGTATTCATTGTCGTGAGTATTATCATCTCGGCTTTCTCCATTGTCTATTCATCGAACTTCCTAGGGCAGTTCATCGATGGCTATGTGACACCGATTATTGGGGTTGAGAATCCAGATTGGACACCTGTCATTCTTTCTCTTGTCCAGTTTGCCCTTATAGTCAGCGTTTCCGTAATCTTCAATTATCTTCTTTCTAGAACGATGGTCAGTATATCGCAGGATACTCTCTATGATATTCGTGTGAAGATGTTCAAGAAACTCGATTCTCTTCCGCTTTCATACTTTGACCAGAATCAGCATGGAACAATAATGTCCCGCTTCTCGAACGATACGGATACGCTGAATCAGTTCATATCAAACTCTTTGATACAGCTGATGCAGGCTATTCTCACGCTTGTGATGGTGTTTGTTTCCATGCTCCTCAATTCATGGTTCCTGACGCTTGTTGTTATTGCCTTTGCACTTCTCACATTCAAAACATCTTCCACGATAGCCAAGCATTCAGGACGACAGTTTGCAGCACAGCAGGCAGATCTTGCAGATGTCAACGGTTTTATTGAGGAGATGATGAACGGGCAGAGAGTTATCAAAGTATTCTGCCATGAAGAACAGAGCAAGGCTGACTACAATGCTCTCAATGAAAAGCTCAGACGTTCGATGACCAAAGGCAATGCACTTGCAAATGTCATGGGACCTGTGACGATGAATATCGGAAACATACAGTATGTTGCTCTGGTTATAATTGGTGCAATTGCTGTTATTGTTTCTGGTGGTTCATCTGCTGGATATACAATCGGCCTTCTTGCCGCATTCCTGCAGCTCTCAAGATCTTTCTCCAATAATATAAACCAGATATCTCAGCAAACGAATATGGTTTTGCTTGCACTGGCTGGTGCTGAGAGAATTTTTGAGCTCCTCGATGAAGAAAGCGAGGTTGATGATGGATATGTAATGCTCGTCAATTGCACGACCGATGAAAACGGGAATGTTGTTGAATCTGAGAAGAAAACGGGACAGTGGGCCTGGAAGCATCCGCATCACGATGGCAGTCCTGTGACATATACTCCTCTTCGCGGAGATATCGTCATGCATGATGTTGATTTCGGCTATGTTCCTGACAAAACCGTCCTGCATGAGATATCACTTTACGCAAAACCGGGACAGAAGATTGCATTTGTCGGGTCAACTGGTGCTGGAAAGACCACTATTACAAACTTGTTGAACCGTTTCTATGATATTCAGGATGGCAAGATAAGATTCGATGGTATCAATATCAACAAGATAAAGAAGGCAGATCTGAGGCATTCTCTCGGCATGATTTGCAGGATACGAATCTCTTTACCGGAACCATCAAGGAAAATATTCGTTTTGGAAAACTTGATGCTACGGATGAAGAGGTCATTGCAGCTGCAAAGCTTGCAAATGCTCATGATTTCATAATGATGATGCCCGATGGCTATGATACGATGCTGACGAATAATGGAGAAAGCCTGTCTCAGGGGCAGAGGCAGCTTCTATCGATTGCCCGTGCTGCAATTGCAGATCCTCCTGTTCTTGTAATGGATGAGGCAACTTCTTCCATTGATACGCATACAGAAGCTCTTGTTCAGAGCGGTATGGACAAACTGATGGAAGGCAGAACTGTATTTGTAATTGCTCATCGTCTTTCCACTGTACGCAATTCCAATGCGATCATGGTTTTGGATCATGGACGTATCATAGAGCGTGGAGATCACGATTCGCTTATTGCTCAGAGAGGAGTGTACTACAAGCTGTATACTGGCGCAGTAGAATTAGAATAAATATCTGGCTCTCTTCGGAGGGCCATTTTTCTTCTTTTAATATTCATAAAGGCTTTTCCCTTTCTTCACACTGTTCTTGTTACATTATTCAGTGTAGGAGGAAAAATATGAGAAGAAGGATAACAGGTGTCGTAGCAGTTCTTCTGGTATCATCCGCATTTCTCTGGGCTGCCGATGTATCGGAACTGAGAACAGCTTTCACAGATGCAATCGCAAATGGTGATGCGGCTCAGGCCATTGAGAACTACAACGACATGGTTGATCAGGCAAATAAGGATTATAAGAAGGCTCAAAGAAGCTACGAGAAGGCTCTTGAGGCTGGCAATATGCTTAAGGCAAGGGAAGCCCGTGCAGATATGTACAATGCTTCCTATAGCGCAATGACAAAGGATGAGACTGATTCTCTGCTTTCTCTGATTCTCTCTGAGAATGAAGAACAGAAGGCAAAGGATGTCGCTTGGCTGCTGGAAAATAGCAGGTATTACAATCCATCAATCACATATGAATGGAGTTCTTATGGAGACAATTACAGCTTCAGCTATTCCTCTACGGTTTCTGTAGTTCCAGGCGAAGAGCTGACTCTCCCAGATAAGGACAGTATCCGCGTCAACAGAGCAGCAGCCGGTGTTCTTGTTGGATGGGGCGTCACACCTGATGAGATAACATATCAGCCAGGAGAGACAATCACAGCTCCTTATACTGATCAGACACTCTACGCAATATGGGATACAGAAGTCCTGTTTACCGATCCTATCACAGGAACAGAGAGTGAAGTAACGAATGTTTCAAGTGGTGATATCATCGATGTTCCGTCTCTGGGCGAGGTTGATGATTCCTACATCTTTGCTGGCTGGGTTGACCGTTCAACAGGTGAATATATCGCTCCAGATGAGACAACTGTAGAACTCGAAGGTAATGGTGCTGTATTTGAGGCATTGTGGAAAAATGCCGAGATTTCCGAATTGGAATCAAAGCATTATGACATCAGCGCTCTTCCTGTAAATACTCAGACGGATCTTTCCTTCGTTGTAACAAACAATGGAACAGAGGATCTTAAGAACATCAAGGTGGAGTGTACTAGTGAAGATGGACTTTCAGTTCTCAGTGGAAACGGCAGTATCCGTTCAATTCCTGCTGGAGAATCGGTAGTTGTTCAGGGCTTGAAAGTCGTCGGAACAGAACCGGGGGACTATATGATCAACATCTCATTGACCGACAGGGATGATGATGTCTGGTCCGGAGACTTCCCGGTGACAATCGTATAACAGAAAAAACATCACCCGATAATGACCCACTTATCGGGTGATTTTCATTTTCAGAAATCGAGTTCTTTTATCGCATCAATGGAGTTTTCAATAGCTTCCGGAATTGATGCCCTCCCATCGAAAGCTTTCATATCCTTGAATCCGGAACCAGTGATAAGTACTACAACCTCTGCATCCTTGCCAAGCTCTAAGATAAGATGATCCTTATCCTTTTCAAGTGCTGCATATGCACAGGCAGCAGCAGGTTCCGCAAGTACGCCTGCAAGACGGGTAAGCGTAAGCTGGCTTTCAAGTATTTCCTCATCTGAAACAGTAACTGCCCATCCTTTTGATGTGATCACGGCTTTAGCTGCCATCCTTCCATTTGCAGGAAGATCCACAGAGATTGAATCTGCTCTTGTGGTTGCATTTATGGCTCTGTAATCATTGTTGTTTATTGCTCTCGATATTGCATCGGATGCTGTTGACTGACAGGCAATCAGGCGTGGAAGTTTGTCTATCAGACCAGCTTTATAAAGGTCTTCAAAGCCTTTTGCCACGCCTCCTATGATGCAGCCGTCCCCGACTGGTACATAGACTGCATCAGGAGCTTTCCTTCCCATTTGCTCGAAAAGTTCTATGGAAATTGATTTTTTCCCTTCGATTGTCATTGGATTATATGCAGTATTACGATTTATTCCACCATGCATTTTCGTATATTCAATTGAAAGTGCAAAGGCATCATCATAGCTTCCTTTGACTGGTACTACATGAGCTCCATAAAGTACGCTCTGCATCAATTTGTTGATAGGAGCAGATGCTGGAACAAAGAGGATTATATCCAATCCCATTGCAGCACCGACAGCAGAAGCTGCCGCACCTGCATTTCCTGTGGAAGCGAGTACAATCTTCTTTTCTCCCAATGCTTTTGCCTGCAATGCAACTTCATAGCTTGCTCTGTCCTTGAATGATCCGGAAATAAGCTGGCTGTCGAGCTTGAAGGAGAGATTGCCAAGCCCTGTTTTTTCCTGAATTCTTCTTGGCCTCATCAGAGGTGTGATTCCTATAGGATAGCTGTCTTTATCCGTAGAAGGGTAGGGATAGAAATCATCGGGTGTCACATGCTCTTTTTCTGCAGCCCTTTTCAGGACATCTTCTTCAAGTATTACAGAGAGGTTTCCTTTTGGAAAATGCGTACCATCATTTTCCTTGCTACATTCCGGGCACTGGTACATCAGGCCTTCTGTGTAGAATTCCCTCCCGCAATCAGAACATTTGTAATGGAATCTCATTGTGTCTCCTTGGAAAGCAATGCCGGCTTGAAGCCGGCACACCTTATTTATCAATCATGTTATTGAATTCGGTAATCAGCTCGTCAATTCTCTTTGTGAGCTTTGGAATTGCTGTCCAGTAATTCCTGTCATACCACTGTCTGTTTAACTCCTCATAAGTCTTGCCTTGCTGTTCTACCCATGTGTAGTACTTAAGGTTGTGAATTCTGAGCCTGTCGTAGTAACCTAATTCAAGCGCATTGTCTATGCCCTGATGCATAAGGGAAGCTGCATGTACCTTTGCCGCTTCTGTCTCTGTGAATGGTCCTTGCTCTGCTGTAAGTTCTGCAAGACGGGATGTATACATTACAGTACTGTCTGTAAGAATTGTGAAGACTACATCGTTTTCATCCATCTCATAATACTTTGCCATCTTTATTGCAGAAAGCATATTGCCAATTCCGGAAATACCGAAAAGAGCAAGATTTTGGATATCGCTTTCGCTGACACCGATTGAAGAAAGATATTTCTTTCCTTCCTCTTCATTGAAGAGCCTGTAGATATTCATGCAGTCCTGATCATCAATGGAGAGTACCATATCGGTATTTTTCACATTATGAATCCATGGAACATGCTTGTCTCCGATACCTTCAATCCTGTGTGCTCCAAAGCCGTTGCGGAGCAGTGTAGGACACTGTAGCGCTTCTCCTGCACCGATTTTTATGTGCGGGTATGCTTTTTTCAGGTGATCTCCGGCAGCAAGTGTTCCTCCAGATCCTGTTGAAGAAGCATATGCTCTTACATTCTCCGGCTTTATTCCGAGATTTCTCAGTACCTCAATGATTGCTGAACCCGTTACTTCATAGTGCCACAGATAGTTCTCGAACTGTTCGAACTGATTGAAAATAACGATATGGGCGCCACGCTCTGCATCAAGTTCATGGCATTTGTCAAATATTTCCTTTACATTTGATTCGCAGCCTGGAGTTGCAATTATTTCTCCTGCAACTGTTTTCAGCCAGTTGAATCTCTCCTGAGACATATCCTCTGGCAGAATTGCGATGCTGCTGCAACCCAGAAGTGCGCTGTTATAAGCACCACCTCGGCAATAATTTCCCGTCGATGGCCATACAGCCTGCTGTTCTGTGGCATCGAAGTTTCCTGTCACGAGTGCAGGGGCAAGACAGGCATAAGTGGCTCCGACTTTATGAACGCCACAAGGGAACCATTTGCCAGCAAGTGCGAAAATCCTTGCTTTTGTTCCTGTAATCTGATGAGGAATCTCTATGAAGTTGACTCCCCCGAATCCTCCTCCTGATTCCTTTGGCTCATTATGCCAGTTGATTCTATAGAGGTTCAGAGGATTTACATCCCAGAGACCTACGCTTTTAAGTCTTTCCTTGACATCCTGTGGAATGAGTGATGGATCCTTCATCTCTGCAAAAGTTGGAAGTTTAATACCTTTCTCCCTGCATCTTGCAGCATTTTTTTCGATGATTGAGTTCTTTTTTCTGAGTTTGATAAGCATAGTGCCTCCTGACACAGAGTATAAAGGTAATTGGCAGAATGTAAAGAAATAACTGCGCTTTATCGCAAAAAGATGATTATATTTTTCTTAATTTGTGAATCTTCCATTCCCTGTTCTCTTTAGAAGGGGGCTTTTGGCAGCTCTCTTGAAAAGTGTGTCCACCTGGGATCCCATCCTGTCGTATTCCAGTTCAGCCTTGAACAGTCTTGAAAGCTCGGATTTGGTTATTATCCTGTTTTCCCTTTCGAGAATAAACATTAGACAGTGAACGGCTTCTTCTGTGGGGATCTGATATGAATAGCGTACGGCAGAATCTGGAGTGGGGCGGAAGTAATTTTCTTCATCGCTTTTGTGGAAAACCCGTTCTCCTTGATCTTCTGTAATCCTCGCATTTAGGGATGAGGCAATTCTGTCGAAGACAGGCAGAATTCTTGAGCCTACCTTTTTCAACGACAATGAGTTGATAACCCTCTTGTACAGCAGACTTTCAAGAACGGGGGCTTCTGTCTCAATTGTCTTTTCCATCCTCTCTTTGATTTCGCTATCAAGAGTGCCTGATATGATTGCTTCCGGAGTTGCCTGAAGCGGTTCAAGATCCGCTATTTTATATTCCTTTTTTTCTACCATAGCATGATTATAATCTCAGCTTTCTGATAAAGATAGAAAAACAAATTCGATAATATTGAATAAAAAACCGCTAGTTTCCTAGCGGCGTGTCTCATCTGTGTTCGATTTCGCTTTCCTTTGTTCTTGTCCTTACAAGAAGCTCTGTTTTCAGATTCTTCAGCTTCTCAGAGAGCGAGACCTTGTAGATATGAGGATTTATGATTCTCTTATAAGATTTGTCAAATGTGGCAAGCTTTTCAGCGGAAGTTCTCTGAATCTCCGGTAGCGATGGAGCTTTCGTGATTCTTCTTCCATTCTCCATCTTCTTTGTAAGCATTGGTTCAAAAGAGGCGAATCTGTCCTTCTTCATGACAAAGAAATCCGATGTAAATGGATGATAGAATATGATGTTCTTCCCATTTTCAATCTTCTCGTCATCAAGCGCGATCAGATCTGCTAGCGCTCCTCCTGATTTATCGAAGAATCTGTATACCTGCTTGATTCCAGGATTTGTTGTCTTCTCATAGCTATTTGATACCTTCAAGCAAGGAATCATCGTTCCATCCTCTTCTTTTGCAGAGAGCTTGTAGACACCATTGAGGGAAGACTGAGATCCTCCTGTCACAAGATGTGTTCCGATTCCCCAGCTATCAATAGGAGCACCATCTGAAACAAGGCTTCTTATGATTTCCTCTGTGAGGTCATTTGATACGCAGATTGTCGCATCTTCCAGTCCAGCTTCGTCTAAGCGTGCTCTTATTTCCTTTGTCAGGTATGACAGGTCTCCCGAATCGATTCTCACTCCGATCCTCTTGCCCTTAGCTTTCTGTTCAAGACCTATCTTGATGGCTGCCTCTATTCCGGAACCAAGTGTGTCGTAAGTATCTATCAGAAGAATTCCATTATCAGGATAGATTTCCACGAATTTTCTGAAAGCCTCTTCTTCCGATGGATAGCTCATAATCCAGGAATGGGCCATCGTTCCAGCGACAGGGATCCCGAATTTCTTTCCGGCGAATGTGTTGCTAGTGGATTTCGTACCACCTATGAAAGATGCTCTTGAAGCAGAATGTGCTCCATTTTCACCCTGTGCTCTTCTCAATCCGAATTCCATGATGCTTCCATGACCCTTCGTTGCAAGCTTCATACGAGACGCTTTTGTGGCAATGAGAGTTTCAAAATTCACTGTATTCAGAAGCAATGTCTCTACAAGCTGTGCATCCATCAGGTCGCTTTCGACTCTGATAAGAGGTTCTCCGGGAAAAGCTGGTGTTCCTTCATCGAAAGCATAGACATCTCCATGAAAGCGGTATGTTCTCAGATACTCAAGGAATCCTTCGTCAAAAACCGAAAGTGACTTGAGATATGAAATATCGCTTTCACTGAATCTCAGGCCTTCCAGCTTGTCTATGAGTTCTTCGATACCAGTGAAGATGGTATATCCTCCCTGGTATGGATTTGTACGGTAGAACATGTCAAACACTGCCTTGGAATCATGCTTTTCAAGGTAGTATCCATGCATCATCGTCAGCTCATAGAAATCGGTGATAAGGGCACTCGTTTCTGTCATTTTTCAATCCTGTCAAAACCGCAATATGGTACAAGTGCGGGTGGAATGGATACAGATCCATCCTCATTCTGATAGTTTTCAAGAATTGCCACGATTGCACGTGAAAGAGCTACTGCTGTCCCGTTAAGCATATGTACGAATTTTGCCTTACCATCATCATCGCGGTAACGGATGTTAAGTGATCTTGCCTGATAATCCGTGCAGTTCGATGTTGATGTGACTTCTCCGTATTCGCCGTTTTCTCCACGTCCTGGCATCCATGCCTCGATATCGAATTTGCGATAAGCCGGTGCTCCAAGATCTCCTGTTGCTGTATCTACTACGCGATAGGGGAGACCAAGACCCTGGAAAATCTCTTCTTCAATTGAAAGAATCTCCTTGTGGAACTTGTCGCTTTCCTCTGGAAGACAGTAGATGAACATCTCAAGCTTTGAGAACTGGTGTACACGATAAAGACCTTTTGAGTACTGTCCAGCTCCTCCTGCTTCGCGGCGGAAGCAATGGGAAAGACCTGTCATCTTGATAGGAAGCTTGTCTTTGGGAATGATTTCTCCGGAATAGTAGCCTCCGAGTGTGATCTCTGCAGTTCCGACAAGGCATGTTCCTGTTCCTTCGATTGTGTAGATATTGGATTCTGCGCCACGCGGATTGAAGCCAATGCCGTTGAGAATCTCTTCTTTTGCGATATCAGGAGTGATGAATGGTGTGAAGCCGTGCTTGAGGACAATATCCATTGCATAGCGCTCAAGTGCCATCTGCAGGATTACTCCCTTGTTTTTGATGTAATAGAATTTCTGGCCAGCTACTTTTGCACCGTTATCAAAGTCGAGAATGTCCAGAGCTTCTCCCAGCTGTACATGATCCTTGGCCTTGAACGGGAATACCTTTGGCTCTCCATAGAATTTTACGGCGAGACTGTCCTTGTCTTCCTTTCCGATAGGAGCTTCAGGGTGTGAATAATTAGGAATCGTCCTAGCCTCATCTGCAAAGATCTTATCGATTTCGTTATATTCAGCTTCTACCTTTGCAAGCTCATCCTTGATTGTTTTTCCTTCTTCAATTAGGGCCTTCCTTGTCTCCGGATCAAGTTTTCCCTTCATTTTCTGTGCGTTCTCATTTCTTTTTGCCCTGAGCGTTTCCGTCTCCTGCATGAGAGCTGCACGTTTTTCCTGATCGCTGATGATCTTGTCCAGATCAACATTCATGTAGCGGTTTTCGATATTTTTCCTGATTTCCTCATAACGGGTTTTCAGTTCTTTGACGTCTATCATCTTTATCTCTCTCCATAGCGGGCTTTCGTCTCGAGCTCCACGCTCTTTGAAGCCGCGCTTTCGACTGCGTTTATTACAGTAGAGGCAAAGCCTCCATCCTGAAGTGCTTTCACTCCTTCAATTGTTGTGCCTGCTGCAGAGCAGACCATTGTCTCCAGCTCAATCGCGTTCTTTCCTGTTTTCCTGGCAATCTCAGCGGCACTGAGCGCTGTATCACGGACAATGCTCAAGGCTTCAGGATATGGAATTCCTTCTTTCACTCCAGCCATTGCCATCTGATGCATCATCTCAAAGAAGAATGCGATACCGGATCCTGAAATACCGATGAATGCAGGAAAGAGATTCTCTTGAATGAAGTATGCAGAACCAAAGGATGATGCGATTGAAAGTGCCAGATTCTTCTGCTCCGTGCTTACTTCGCTTCCTGCAGCGATTGCTGTCACTGATTTTCTGGATGCTGCCGCAATATTAGGCATGAATCTGACAACATTCTCCGTACCGATGTGATCCTCAAGTACAGAAAGTGGAACTCCCGCTGCAATTGATATCCAGAGTCCTGTATCTACTTCTTTCAGGCTTTCGTAAAGGGTAGGGAGAACCTGAGGCTTCACAGCCAGAATTATTGCATTACTGCCACTTGCTTCTTCCAGGGATGACAGGACTGAAATACCTGTTCCTTCTGCCAGTGCAATGGCTTTTTCCTCTGCCTTGTCATATACAGAGACTTCCCATTCAGAGGCGGCAAGGGCAGAGGCAATTGCTCCTCCCATGTTTCCACAGCCTATTACCGAGATTCTCATAGTTCCTCCCCATCGGTATTCCTCTGTATCTCGAATCCAGGAAAACCGAGCTGTCTGTAGTATTCGTAAGCGGCTATTGCCGCGCTGTTGGATAGATTAAGGCATCTGACACCGCTTTTCATCGGTATCATCAGCACCTTGTCAGGGTATGCTCTAAGAAGCTCTTCATCAAGTCCTGTGCTTTCCCTGCCGAAGATGAAGTACGTATCTTTGTTTTCTGAAAAATGTACATCAGTATATGGAATATGCCCTTTTCTGGAGAAAAACCAGAGTTCGGAGCTGTGATGCTTCTTCATGAATTCATCAATCGAGTCGTAAACGCTTATTTTCACTTTATCCCAATAATCAAGGCCTGCATGGCGTACGCTTTTCTCAGAGATATCAAAACCAAGCGGACGCACAAGCGTAAGGTGCGTTCCCGTGACAGCGCATGTTCTGGCAATATTGCCAGTGTTTTGAGGAATCTCCGGATTGAAGAGGCAAATATTGAGCATAAGAAAAGAATAGCATCAAAAACCCATTTCATTAAAGGTGTGCCGACTGTTTCTCTTTTAGGTTCCTTGCCTTGATGAGTCTCGATCCCTTCTGGGAAAGGGAAAGAATGGTTTTTTCAAGTTTGCGTTCCTTCTCCTCCCTGTCCGCGAAGAAATCCTTCTGCTCCACATCTTCGCCATCATAAATTCCCGATATTGAGATTCCGAGCAATCTGACACCTTCTCCTGTGTATTTATCTCTAAGGAGCTGTCTGGCAATGGTATATACATCTGATGATGAGTAAATAGGTTTCTGCGGAGTCTCCTGTATCGATGTTGTCGAGAAGTCGCCATACCGTATTTTTATACCAACCGTTCTCGCTACCTTCTTCTCTTCAAGTGCCCGGAACATTACTTCCTGAGACATTTCCAGAAGGTATGCATCCAGTGCGTCGTAGCCATATACATCTGGGTAGAAAGTCTCTTCGGATGAGATTGAACGCGATTTTACCTCTCCTGTGTATATCCCGGGATCAATGCCACGTGCGATGCGATAGAGATAGCTGCCATTGCTTTCTCCAAAAAATGAACAGAGTTCTTTCTCTGTATATTTGCGTAGTGTTTCTGTTGTTGAAATGCCTTTTTTCACCAGGCTGCTGTAAGTGGAGTCCCCGATGCCCCACAGTTTTTTCAAGCCAACGGTATCTACAAAGATTTCTTCCTTTCCGTGCGGGACAATTGTCAGACCATCTGGTTTACGGTAATCCGAAGCAAGTTTTGCGATATAGCGGGAAGAAGCAACGCCGATTGAGACAGTAAGGCCAGTCTCTTTTTTTATCTGCTCTTTTAGGAGTCTGGCAGCTTTTCCAGGCAGTGGGTATATTCTTTCCATCCCTGTCATATCAAGAAAGGCTTCATCGATGGAAACTTGGAGAAACCCCGGTGCGAAATCCTTGATGATTCCCATCACTCGTTTGCTCATTTCTGAATATCGTCTCATTCGCCCTGGAATGCAGATGGCATTAGGACAGAGCTTGAGAGCGGTGGTCATCGGCATTGCACTGTGTACGCCGAATTTCCTTGCCTCATACGAGCAGGTGGAGGCAACATGCCTGGGGCCCGGTGTTCCGATTATGAGAGGCTTTCCCCTGTACTCAGGATTATCCAGTATTTCAACAGAAGCGAAAAAAGCATCCAGATCGATATGGAAAAACACCGTACCCATGATATTAGTATAGCATAATGTCCTCTTTCTGATATAATCGTGGCGATGAAGAGGCTGTTTCTGATATCTCTTTTTTCTTTGTTTCTCGCAGCGGTACTTCCTGCATATTCGGTAACGGATGAGAATCCTATTGATAGTCCTCTCAGTGCCGTTTCCTATACAGGAAGATTTGCTGATGTATTTGCAAACCCTGCAGCACTTCCTCTGATGGAGACAGAACCTGGTCCTTTTGCAATTTCCCTCAATCTTTCTGATGATCTTGATTCATCTCTTTTTGGGAATACGGCCATGCCGCTTCTGCAGAATCAGAAATGGTCGATAGGTGCGTCATTTATTGCACGTTACGTGGCTCTTACAGCTTTTTTCGGCAATGAGTTTGAGAAGACAGGGGATGTTTCGTCTTCCAGTTATGACATCCACTCATCGCTTCGTATTGAAGTGGATATGGCATATTCCATTCCTCATTTTTCCATCGGTCTGAGAGTGTCCGGTGGTAATAAGATGATCCGTAGAGACAAAGTTATCGATAGCATTGATAAGATATTTGCCAATGCCTGGTTTTCTCCTTATGAAAGAGAATCCGGAAGCGAGTCGTTCGATGTGGGAACGGGTGCAATTGTCTCATTCGGACCATTTTCAGGAGGCGTTTACATTGGAGAGCTTCTTACTCTCCGTAATGAAGAGATATATATCGGGTGGGATGCAATCTCCGAATCAACGACACTTTCCGTCTCTCTTGGTGCAAACCGGTATACAAAAGACGGAGATTTGAGATTCTTCCGCCCACGCTGTGCTTTATCGATGACAGGTCTTGTCGATGAAGATACGAGGACAGTTGAGGCAGAAGCGGAAATTACATTCCAGCTTCTTCCTGAGTCTTCTGTAACTTTTGCCTTCTCATATCTTGAGAGGAATCATTCAATTTTCGCATTCGACATTTCAAATGGTTATTTCAATTTCTTCCTCAGAGGGGAGGGCAATGGATTTTCAGGAACAATCGGGGTGACATTCAAAGCTGATGATTTTTCCAGATTCGCCCCGATGTTTGGCTTCTCTTATGTCAGCTGACAGGGAGAGATAGTGTGAATACAGAACCTTCTCCGAGGACACTTTCTGCTTTTATCGTGCCTTTATGAATGATGGCTATATGACGGACGATTGACAGCCCAAGACCGGTACCTCCATCCTCCCTGCTTCTTGCTTTATCGACTCGGTAGAAACGTTCAAAGATTCTCGGTATATCCTCCTCAGCGATTCCATACCCTCTGTCACTGACGATGAATTCCAGCATTTCTCCTTTTCTTTTCGTAGAGACGGACACTTTTGATTTCTGAGGAGAATAGGAGACAGCATTTATGACCAGATTAATCAGTGCCTGGACGACTAGCGATTCACTGCACAGTATTGCCTCATCTGAAGAAGTGTAAATTACCTCGATATCCTTTGTGGAGGCTTTGTATTGTGTATATGCCTTCACTTCCTGGAGGATGCGGGTATCTGTCGTTCTTTCCATTGTAGGTGCTATTTCAGATCGGTCGAGAGAGGTGAGGAGCAGAAGGTCTGCTATTATCCTCTGCATATGCAGGGCGTTTTTCTGTATGATGCGTGCAAATCCTTTTCTCTCTTCTTCCGTGAGGGATTCCTCTGCAAGTGTCTCTGCAAATCCGGCAATAGCGGTAAGAGGCGTCTTCAGCTCGTGGGAGACATTGGAAATGAAATCCTGCCTCACAACTTCGAGGCGTTCTAGCATTGTCACATCGCTGAACATGGCAACGGCATATTTGTCATCTAGAAGCGTGATGCAGAATTCATACTGCTTTTCCCTTCCTTTCCCTCTGACAACAGCATCTTCTCCGATGGCATCGTGATAACTGCTGATTCTGAACATCTTGCGTTCCCCGTCAGCAAAGACTGCGTCGACATATTCCAGAAGTGTGCCGTTTGAAAATATCTCCTCAAGCCTTTTCCCCTCTACTGTTTTGTTCATTCCCAGCATCGTCTCTGCACTTGTATTGGCAAGGGCTATGCGATGTTTTCTAGAAATGAGGAGCACACCTTCTCCCATCGCTTCTATGATTTGAAGATACCTGTTTTTCTCACTCCTCTTCTTCGGCATACCTGTACCCTATACCCCAGACTGTCTTGATGGCGCTTCCCATCTTTCCTAGTTTCTTTCTTATTGATGCAATCTGTACATCTATTGCTCTTTCCGTGACTGGATAATCGTTGCCTTTTATTTTCTCGATGATTTCCTGTCTCGACAAAACCCTGCCGCCTTCTTTTATCAGGGCTAGAAGCATATCGAACTCAGTAGCAGTTAGTGTGATGTTCTCATCCTGTACGATGCATTTCCTTGTTCCGGGATCGAGAAATATTCCCTTTTCCGTCCTTACAGCTCCCGGCCGTGTCCTGTGTTCTGCTCTTCTGATGACAGACCTTATACGAGCCACTAGGATTTTCGGAGAGAAGGGCTTTGTGATGTAATCATCGGCGCCAAGTTCCAGCGATGTGATAATCTCAGATTCTTCTGTAAGGGCAGATGCTACTATGACAGGAAGTTCTGGATTGGGACTTACTGTTCGTATGTATTTAAGCACTTCGATTCCGGAAAGTTCTGGAAGAAGTATGTCCAGAAGTGCAAGTTCGTATTTTTCCCTTGCAAGTTTTTCCACTGCCTCCCTGCCGTTTACAGCCGTATCCGTCTCAAACCCATTGGCTTTCAGGTGGAAGGTTATGAGAGTGCTTATGTCCTTATCATCCTCAACAACAAGTATCTTCATGCCTTGATGCTACTTTGATAATGGCAAAAAGACAAGGAAAGGCTCTTGTGTTATGCTCGCATTATGTTTTTCATTACAGGTCTCGATTTCACTTGTGCAGTCAACCTCTTTTCACATCTGCAGAACAGAGGGCGGAGCCTACTCATCCAATGTGGTCGTAAGATAATGAAGAACATCCGCTTTCCATTTGTCCTCATCGTTACCTGTGATAGGGCAGAAATAATTGCAGAGCATGAATTTCCTCCAGAGGTGCTTGAACGAGCTCTATCTGTCAATCCGATTGCCGCCAGAAAATGCCGGTATTCCATTAAAGAAGACGATGTCCTTTTCCATGTATTTTTACTCTCAACAGGAATTCTCTCTCCGCTTTTCGGTGAGGATACTATACAGGGACAGCTTGCAGAAAGCGCAGAATGTTCCAGGCTTGTAGGTTCTTCCTCCCCAGCATTGGACAAGCTCCTCAATATGGCCGTGGCCTTTTCAAAACGCATGCATTCATCTTATAAGCTCCGTGTTTTTGATGAGAGTATTGCTGAAGCCGTAATGAAAAAGCTTGTTGGGAAGAGGCGGGTGCTTGTCGTTGGCACAGGAGAAGCTGCTAGGATGATTGCCGAAAAGCTTCTTCCTGAGCATGATGTGGTGATGACACTGAGGGATACTACGAAAACATTTCTCGTGCCTCCTGGTGTCAGGGCGGTGGATTACGAGTCAAGAATGGATGAGGCAATTATTTCAGATGCGGTCGTCTCTGCTTCTTCTGGGCTTTATCATACGTTTTCCGAGGATGATGTCAGAAAGCTTGCAGGAAAGATCATATTTGATCTTGTAACTCCTCCGGATATTCCTCCATCGGAGAGTGTTGTGAGAGTCAAGGATCTGGGTGTCAGGGAGGAGAAAAAAGAAAATGTGGTTTCCCTTGTTTCCAGTGCGGCAGAGAAGGAAATCTGCTCCTATAAAGAATGGCAGGAACGGAGTCGGACGATTCCAGATATGAAAGTAATGGCAGAGAGTGTTGCCCTGGAGACTATGAGAAGACTATCTGGTCCGATTGCCTCTTTGAAGCTTGATGATGAATGCGAGGAAGCTCTTAGGTGTGCCATTCTTGACAGTGTCCGGAAATCATATATCGCGAAAAGCTTTCAGAAATGATTAGATTTATGAAACTCCGAATGTTAAAGTAATATTATGGATACAGATTATAGAATGATTAGGGCAGATGATTCAGCTGCTCTTCTTGATTTCATGAGAGCCGTTGCAGGAGATACTGACAATCTTGCATGTTCTTCTTCCGATGTAGAGAAGCTTGACGATGCCTCTGAGCGTGTTTTCATTGCAGAACTGAGGAAGACGCCCTCTGTTTATGCTGTAGCTGTAGCAGATGGGAAAATCATTGGATCTTGCGATATAAGAGTTCCTGACAGGGTACGTACCCGCCACAGGGGAGAGTTTGCTATTGCTGTCAGAAAGGAATATTGGGGTACTGGCGTTGCACAGCACCTTTTTGAATTCACCGTAGCGGAGGCAAAAGAGCGGGGTGTGAGAAAGCTGAATCTGGAAGTCCGGACAGATAACGAAAGGGCAAAAGCCTTCTACAAGCGTAATGGTTTCATCTCAGAGGGACCTTCTCCGATGATGATGTTTGTCGATGGCGAGTATGTTGATGGTGAACATTTTGGACTTATACTCTGAAAATTTTCATAATGTACTTTACAGAGATTGAGAATTCGTTTATAAACACTACGGAAAGCAGGTCTTGATCTGTTTTTAATGCGCCCTTAGCTCACCTGGATAGAGCAACTGCCTTCTAAGCAGTAGGTGACAAGTTCGAATCTTGTAGGGCGTATCGCAAGCAGGGTATTCAATATATCCTGCTTTTTTGTTTTTCATGAATCATTGATTTATGATTAATGCTGTGGGACTGAAATGGGGGGATTTCAGTGTCAAAAGAAAAACCTCATCTCTTGCGAAATGAGGTTTTCTAGTCGGGATGAATGGACTCGAACCATCGATATCCTGCTCCCAAAGCAGGCGCCATAGCCGCTAGGCGACATCC
>CALXYN010000029.1 GCA_944392975.1 uncultured Spirochaetaceae bacterium
TTGTAGCACCAGGACCGGATGTTGCAATACAGACACCAACCTTTCCTGTAGATCTGGAATAGCCATCAGCTGCATGGCTGGCTCCCTGCTCATGAGCTGTCAGGATATGATGTATGCGCGAACGGTTCTTATAGAGAGCATCATAGAGAGGAATCACCTGTCCTCCCGGATAACCGAAAACTGTATCAACACCCTCTTCTATAAGACATTCAACAATTATTTCAGCACCTGTTATCTTCATTTCAATCCTCCAGAATTATTGCACCCTGGCGGGCAGACGTCACGTGTTTTGAATACCTGTAGAGATACCCTGTCTTGATAGGCGATTCATGAGGAACAAGAGAAGCCTTTCTTTTCTCAAGCGTAGCTTCATCAACAAGCAAATCAAGTTTTCCAGCAATGATGTCGATGGAAATCGTATCACCTTCTTCGACAAGTGCTATCGGGCCACCAGAAGCTGCTTCAGGAGAAACATGACCAATAGAAGCACCTCTTGTTGCGCCTGAGAATCTTCCGTCAGTGATAAGCGCAACGGTTTTATCGAGGCCCATACCCGCTATAGCGGAAGTTGGGCTGAGCATCTCACGCATACCAGGCCCCCCTTTAGGACCTTCATAGCGGATTATAATGACATCGCCCGGTTTTATCTTCTTGCCAAAAATTGCCTCGATGGCTTCTTCTTCGCTATTGAAAACCCTCGCCGGACCCTGATGGACAAACATCTCAGGAGCGACTGCACTTCTTTTCACGACAGCCCCTTCTGGAGCAAGAGACCCTTTCAGGACCGCAATACCACCAGTCTGAGAATACGGATTATCTATTGGACGGATGACTTCCGGATCCGTATTTCTGGCCTTCTCCACTGATTCTCCGATGCTCTTTCCAGTCACTGTAAGAAGAGACAAATCAATAATATCCTTCTTTGCCAGCTCCTTCATAACGGCCATCACCCCGCCAGCCTGATACAAATCCTCCATATGATGAGGACCTGCAGGTGCAAGATGGCAAAGATTTGGAACAACGGCAGAGATATCATTAGCCTGGAATATGTCGATATCGACACCTGCTTCATGAGCAATAGCAGGAAGATGCAGCATTGTATTTGTCGAGCAACCTAGAGCCATATCGACCTTAAGGGCATTGATGAAAGCCTTTTCCGTCATTATCTGACGAGCTGTTATACCCATTTTCAGGAGTTCCATGACCTGGTATCCTGCTTCTTTTGCCAGCCTCAGCCTCTCTGAGTAAACTGCAGGAATGGTACCATTTCCAGGCAGTCCCATTCCTATAGCCTCTGTCAGACAGTTCATGGAATTTGCCGTATACATACCAGAACACGAACCACAAGACGGACAAGCACTGTTTTCCCACTCCAGGAATTCTTCATCACTCAAAGTACCTGCAGCATGTTTTCCTACAGCTTCGAACATTGAAGACAAAGACATGCCTCTTTTATCTCCGCCCTTTATATGACCAGCCAGCATTGGCCCTCCGGAAACAAAGATGGATGGAAGGTCCAGCCTTGCCGCTGCCATCAGCATGCCAGGAACAATTTTGTCACAGTTGGGAATGAAAACGAGCGCATCAAAAGGATGGGCAGTTGCCATAACCTCAATTGAATCGGCAATAAGCTCTCTCGAAGCAAGGGAATACTTCATTCCTTTGTGCCCCATCGCTATCCCGTCACAGACTCCAATGACAGGAAATTCAACAGGATTTCCTCCATTTTCCCTGACACCGGCCTTTACAGCTTCCGAAATAAGACGTAGCTGCATATGACCAGGTATGATTTCATTCTGAGCACAGACAACACCGATTGTAGGCATTGCAATTTCCCTATCTGTCCAGCCTAGAGCCTTCATCAGTGAACGATGCGGAGCTTTATCTGCACCGGTTTTCATTCCATCAGATCTCATCTTATCCTCCTCAGTATCTCGCTACCACACTCAGCTGTGCCGATAGCCGCCTCTCCGGTTGCTGCAATATCCCGTGTTCTTACTCCATCAGAGAGTGCTGAAGCAACTGCATTTTCAATGGCTCTTGCCTCCTTCTCAAGAGAGAATGAATAACGGAGCATCATCGCTGCGGAAAGAATAGTCGCTACAGGGTTTGCAATATTCATGCCGGCAATGTCCGGAGCAGAGCCATGAATTGGTTCATACATTCCAAAACTGTCATCTCTTAGCGAAGCAGACGCAAGCATACCGATGGAACCTGTTATCATGGAAGCCTCATCAGAAAGGATATCTCCAAACATGTTCTCTGTCAGAAGCACATCAAAATGCTTTGGGTCACGGACAAGCTGCATTGAGGCGTTATCGACATACATGCAGTCCAGATCCACATCACTGTATTCCTTCGCTACTGCAGAAACTGTCTCCCTCCAGAGTCTGGAAGTTTCCAGGACATTTGCCTTGTCAACAAGCGTGACATGCTTTTTTCTCAGCCTCGCAGCCTCAAAAGCCTTCTTAGCAATTCTCTCTATCTCTTTTACAGAGTATTTCATAACATCAAAAGCCTCGGAGCCGTCTGCATTCCTGCCCTTTTCCCCGAAATAGATTCCGCCTGTCAATTCGCGTACAACAAGAAGATCCACTCCCTCTGAAATCACAGAAGGCTTGAGGGGCGAAGCATCTGCAAGTTCCGGATAGATTACAGCCGGGCGCAGATTACAGAAGAGACCAAGACCGCTTCTCAGGCCAAGCAAAGCCTTCTCAGGGCGGAGATTTCCTGGTACATGATCCCATTTAGGACCTCCGACAGCGCCTAAAAGCACAGCGTCAGATGAGGCAGCAGTTTCAAGCGCAGAGTCTGTCAAAGGAATCCCATATTTATCTATTGATACACCACCTGCATCCACTTCTTTGTACGAAATAGAGTGTCCATAAACCTCCGCGACTTTATCAAGAACGCGAACAGCCTCACGTACGATATCTGGCCCGATGCCGTCTCCCGGCACCAGGGCAATATTCATATTCATCAGTAATTCTCCTTGATGTAAGGTACAAGACCGCCAGCTGCGATGAGATTCTGCATGAAAGGCGGGAATGGCTCAGCCTTATATTTCTTACCAGTTGTCTCATCGAATATTTCTCCAGTAGAAAAATCGACAGAGACCTTATCTCCCTTCTGAATCTCCTGAGAAGCTTCAGGGCATTCCAGAATTGGGAGCCCGATATTTATCGAATTGCGGAAGAAGATGCGAGCAAAAGTTGTCGCGATTACACAGCTTACTCCCGATTCCTTGATAGCAATCGGCGCATGCTCACGGGAAGAACCACAACCGAAATTCTTTCCAGCCACAATGATATCACCACGCTGCACACTCTTCACAAAACCGCTATCGATATCCTCCATGCAATGAGAGGCCAGCTCTTTCTTATCAGATGTATTCAGGTAGCGTGCCGGAATGATTACATCAGTGTCGACATTATCTCCATAACGGAAAACTCTTCCCTCAGCCTTCATAGCCAACCTCCTCAGGATCTGTGATGTATCCTGTCACTGCACTCGCAGCAGCTGTCTCCGGGGAGGCAAGATACACCTCACTCTTTACATGTCCCATTCTGCCTACAAAATTACGGTTAGTTGTAGAAACACACCTCTCACCTTCAGAAAGGATGCCCATATAACCTCCAAGACAAGGTCCGCATGTAGGAGTTGAGACAACACAACCGGCTGATACAAAAATATCGAAAAGGCCCTCATGCATCGCCTCTAGCCAGATACGCTGGGTTGCCGGAATCACAATGCATCTGACATCATCTGCAATCCTGCGGCCTTTGAGAATTCTGGCGGCAGCCTGCAAGTCAGAAAGACGGCCATTGGTACAGCTACCAATTACAACCTGATCGATTTTTATGTTCCGCCCTTCCTTTGCGCTATGAGGATTTTCAGGAAGATGTGGATATGAGACTGTTGGCACGATTGTAGAGAGATCAATATCAATTGTCTTCTCATACTCTGCGTCCTCATCCGATACGAAAACCTTCGGCTCCCGAGCTCCATGTTCTTTCAGATACTTTAGTGTAATGTCATCGACTGGGAAAATACCATTCTTGGCTCCGGCTTCAATGGCCATATTGGCAATGGTGAATCTATCATCCATTGAAAGGTTATGTACCCCTTCTCCTGAGAATTCCATGGACCGGTAAAGCGCGCCATCAACACCAATCATGCCAATGATTGACAGGATAAGATCCTTACCGGAAACATGCTTTTTAAATTTTCCCGAAAGACGGAAGCGAATGGATTGTGGAACCTTGAACCAGGCCTTTCCAATAGCCATTCCAGCTGCCATATCCGTTGAACCGACGCCTGTAGAGAATGCACCCAATGCGCCATATGTACATGTATGGCTGTCTGCACCAATGACAGTATCACCGGCAGTCACAAGACCCATCTCTGGCAGGAGTGCATGTTCAATTCCGACTCTGCCGACTTCAAAGTAATTTGTAATGTCCTCTTTTTTCGCAAAAGCACGTACACATGCACACTGCTCTGCTGCTTTTATATCCTTGTTAGGAGTGAAATGGTCTGGAACCAGGGCAACCTTGTCTTTGTCAAATACATGTTCCTTTCCAAAACCAGGAAATTCCTTAATGGCCACAGGGCTTGTGATATCATTGCCAAGCACCATATCAAGATTGGCCATAATAAGCTGCCCTGGATGTACTTCTTCAAGTCCTGCGGCATGTGCAAGGATCTTTTCCGTCATTGTCATTGCCATTACTCAACCTCCTTGTCAGTATGGCCGACGAGCATATCATTATCGAAACTGAGCGTGGAGGTCTTATTTCCTCCAGCGATAGATGAACTGCCACCTTCAAGCATCCTGTTCACAGCATTGAGACAGGCAAGTATGGAAGCCTCTATGACATCTGTTGAAACACCACGTCCACGATAAACACCGGTGGAATCAGATATCTTTACAAGTGCTTCACCAAGAGCATCGCGATGCTCCGTGACTGCCTGCAGCTGATAATCATCAAGCGAGAACGGATGATGGATAATCTTCTCAACAGCTCTCAATGAGGCATAGACAGGGCCTGTACCAGAAGCAACTCCTTCTACGACCTTGTCGCCATTTCTGAGTGCAATACATGCAGTGGAAGTGATCTTGTTTCCACTGTTAACAACATATGAAGCAAGAGACCATGTCTGCTTGGCCACAGCTTCTGTAGACTCGACAAGAGCTACAATATCGCGGTCGGTAACGTTCTTCTTGCGGTCGCAGAGATTCTTGAATTCTTCAAAAAGCCTTACAATCTCTGTATCTGGAAGGACGTATCCAAGCTCATCAAGTTTCTTGCTGAATGCGTGTTTTCCAGAATGTTTTCCAAGCACATAGTTTGTTTTCACGACACCAACACTTTCTGGAGTCATGATTTCATATGTCTTGGAATTAGCCATCATGCCATGCTGATGGATTCCGGATTCATGAGCAAATGCGTTATCACCAACGATAGCTTTGGATGGGAAAATCTTCACACCTGTGATAGATGAAAGGAGACGGGCTGAACGGCAGAGCTCTTCTGTCTTTATATTAGTTGTCACATCATAAAGGTCAGGGCGAGTCTTCATCGCCATCACGACCTCTTCAAGAGCTGTATTACCGGCCCTTTCTCCAATACCGCAAAGCGTGCATTCAATCTGCCTTGCACCTGCTTTAACACCTGCAAGGCTGTTTGCCGTAGCCTGTCCAAGATCATCATGGCAATGCATTGAAATAATTGCCTTGTCTATATTAGGGACTCGGTTACGAACGGTATTAACCATCTCCGTGATGTCATCAGGAGAGGCATAACCGACTGTATCCGGAAGATTTATAGTGGTTGCGCCTTCATTGATGGCAGCTTCCACAACACGGCACATATAATCCAGATCTGTACGGGTTGCATCCTCAAGGGAAAATTCAACATCCGGACAGAGATTACGTGCATAGCGTACATAGGTCTTAATCCTTTCCATAGCTTCATCTCTGGAAAGCTTCAACTTGTACTGCAGATGCAAATCGGAAGTTGCAAGGAATACGTGAATCCTAGGCTTGTTTGCCTTCTTCACAGCATTCCATGCAGCATCAATATCCTTTTCGAGAGCACGAGCAAGAGATGCCACAGTAACATTATCAACGGCTTTTGCAATTGCCTCGACACTCTCGAAATCACCAGGAGAAGAAATGGCAAATCCAGCTTCTATGATATCCACGCCTAGCGCTTCTAGCTGCCTTGCCACTCTGATCTTCTCCTCCAGGTTCATGCTGTAACCAGGAGCCTGTTCTCCGTCGCGGAGCGTGGTATCAAATATATAGACTCTCTCTGCCATTTCTTATTCCTCCCCCTCTTATTTCTTGAGCCAGCTCATCAGTGATCTGAGTTTTGCACCGGTCTTTTCAAGCAGAGATTCCTTCTCCATTCTCTTGACTGCATTGAAATAAGGGCGTCCGACCTGATTCTCAAGCAGCCAGTTGCGGGCAAATGTTCCATCCTGAATATCGGAGAGAATGCCCTTCATAGCTTTCTTTGTATCATCTGTTATCACCTTTGGACCTGATACATAGTCACCATACTCTGCTGTGTCGGAGCATGAATAGCGCATGAAAGTAAGACCACCCTGGTTGATGAGATCAACAATGAGTTTCATCTCATGGCAGCATTCAAAATATGCCATCTCCGGCTGATATCCAGCTTCAACGAGAGTATCGAATCCAGCCTTAATAAGATGCGTAACACCACCACAGAGGACAGCCTGCTCACCGAAAAGGTCTGTTTCAGTCTCTTCCTTGAATGATGTAACGAAGATACCTGCCCTTCCTGCGCCGATAGCTGCAGCATAAGCAAGAGCCACCTGTTCACTGTCTCCAGACGGATCCTGATGAACAGCGATAAGAGATGGAACACCCTTTCCTTCCTGATACTGGCTGCGTACTGTGTGTCCCGGTCCCTTTGGAGCAATCATGATGACATTTACATCCTCTGGTGGGATGATCTGTCCGAAATGGATATTGAAACCATGCGCAAAAGCAAGATACATGCCTTTTCTGAGATATGGCTCGATTGATGTATGATAGAGCTTTGCCTGCTTCTCATCATTAACGAGAATCATTACAACATCACAGCACTTGACAGCATCTTCAGTGGTCATGACCTTAAGTCCAGCTTCCTCTGCCCTTGCCCAGCTTTTGGAACCGTTATAAAGACCGACTACTACATCCACACCACTATCATGGAGATTCAGTGCATGTGCATGTCCCTGGCTACCATAGCCGATAACAGCTACTCTCTTGTTTTTAAGAAGTGAGAGATCTGCATCCTTTTCGTAATACATTTTGCTCATTTTATACCTTCCTTATCTGTCACCTTCGTCGCCAAAGGTTGTTTCCGAAATTGGTCTGGAACCACGCTCAAGCGCAGTTATACCCGTCCTGACTAACTCCACGATGCCATATGGACGTGTGAGTTCCAGGAAAGATTCAAGTTTATCAAGACTACCGGTAAGCTGCATTGTCACAGTGGAAGGAGTGACATCAAGAATCTTCGCCTTGAAAATCTCACCGATTTCCACGATTGCACCGCGGCTTGCATCATCTGCCTTGATTTTCACAAGCACCAGCTCACGTTGCAGAGAGCCGTTTCTTGTCATTTCATAGACTTTTATCACATCAACAAGTTTTTCCACCTGCCGGATAATCTGTTCTACAATCTGCCTGTCACCGGTAACTACGATTGTGATACGGCTTCTAGACGGATCTTCTGTCTCACCTACTGAAAGTGAATCGATGTTGTATCCGCGTCTGGAGAAGAGCGCAACGACTCTCATCAGAACACTTGGACGATTGTAGACAAGTATTGCAAGCGTATAGCTGTCATCTCTTCCGTATACCATCGCAAACCTCCAAAAAATAAAAAATGCCCGGGTTTTCTTTACACCACGGGCCTACATCATAAAATGCTAAACCGTGGTTAGCATGTAATGACGAGTACGGATAGAAGGAGAACAGATGAAATAACAGTGATAATGTTTCTCATTTTTCTCCTCCTTTTTGTTCGATTTACCTTCTTATACGGCAACAAAGAGGGCAATGTCAACAAAAGCATGTATAAAAAAATGTAAGATTATCCACATTTCTGCATAAATCATTGCTTTCTTGTCAGAGCCCAGATAATGATACCCCCTAAAAGGCAGATGACAATTGCTTCCATCAGATGAACCTTGAAAAGAATGCGCGCGCCTTTTCGTCGCGGTCCTCCCCTGTATAAAGAAGAGAATCTATACCCAGGGCCGTGGCGGCTTCTGTGTTTTCTTTCCTGTCATCGATGAAAAGGGTATTGGCATAATCAATCCCCTCTTTTTCGCAGATTATCCTCCAGAATGAGCTCTCAGGCTTTGACATATGAATAAGATGCGAAGCGTAAGTGGCATCAAAATGGCAAAGAGGGTTACCGGGAAAGGTCTTTATATAATCCCAGTGTGGCCTGAATGTATTTGATCCTATAACGCATCTGTGTCCCCTCTTCCGAAGCTCATCCACAACACCAAGCATGTATTCATTGATATGAGGTTTGAAGAATTCAACAAACAAATCCTCTTTGATTTTGCACTGGTATTTATCTTCCAGATGGCGATAATAATCCTCCGAATCCATATACCCATCCATCAGGGCCCTGTCATAGTACCCATAATCTTTCCGTATATCGTGATAATCAGTATCTACATACTTGGCAATCTGCATAAGGGTACGTATTTCGAGAAGTATTACATCTCCCATATCGAAAATAAACAGTTTCATATTCGTGAGTATATCACAGAAACTTCTAAGATTTTTATGCATAAAACTGCATGAAAATGCATGTTATATGTATTCAATCTCTTCAATATAAAATGTATACTGCCATCGTAACGGAGGAAAAAATGAAAAAATTTCTCGCTATACTCATCACAGTGTCGTTATCGCTCACAGTTCTTTTTGCCAGTGGTTCATCTGAATCCGGTGTCGACAATTCGCTTGCCGACGTGCAGGAAAAAGGAACCTTCATTCTGGGTCTCGATGACTCTTTCCCGCCAATGGGTTTCCGTTCTGAAAGCGGAGAGATCGTAGGATTTGACATCGATACAGCAAAAGAAGTCGCAAATCGCCTGGGTGTAGAGCTTGTTGCTCAGCCAATCGATTGGAATTCAAAGGAACAGGAACTTGCAACAGGTAACATCGACTGTATCTGGAACGGTTTCACTGTTACCCCAGAAAGAGAAGAAGTAATGATTTTCTCCGAACCGTATCTTCGCAATGCACAGGTTGTGGTAGTAAGAAATGACAGCGAGTTCCAGACACTTGCAGATCTTGCAGGCGCAACTATCGGTGTACAGGCAGGTTCTTCTGCACAGGAGGCTATCGAAGATACTCCCGACTTCAACGATTCTATCGATGAAGTGATTGAATTCAAGGACAATCTTACTGCCCTCATGGACCTCGAAATCGGTGGTCTTGATGGTGTTGTCATGGATCTTGTCGTAGCAAACTACAGCATTCAGACATCTGGCAAGGATTTCAGGGTTCTTGACGAAACTCTTACAGAGGAAGAGTATGCTATCGGATTCAGGAAGAACGATGTCGCACTCCGCAATGCTGTAAACGCAGAGCTTGAGGCAATGGCTGCCGATGGTACTCTTGCAGAAATTTCCAGCACCTGGTTCGGAAACGACATCACAGTTATTGGAAAATAAAGGATATTTATGCAGGGTCTGATTAGTCAAATGCTGGAAGGGACGGTAACGTCCCTTGAGATTTTCTTTCTCACTTTGATCTTCTCCTTACCGCTTGGCTTTGTCGTTGCCAAAGGGAGGATGACGAGAATTGCACCTATCAGATGGATAGTAGATCTCTACATCCAGGTTATGAGAGGAACACCTCTCATCCTGCAGCTCATATTCGTATATTTTGCCCCGTTTTATATATTCGGGGCATCATATGACAGGTTCACAGCCTGTATCATCGCTTTTGTCATCAACTACAGTGCTTATTTCTCAGAAATATATCGTTCCGGTCTCCAGTCCATAGACAGAGGACAGTATGAGGCATCAAAGGTTCTCGGTTTCACGAAAGCATATACCTTTTTCCATATCATATTGCCACAGGTCATAAAGAGAATCCTGCCAGCACTGGGCAATGAAGTCATAACGCTTGTAAAGGATACAGCACTTGCACAGACTATAGGCGTTGCAGAACTCTTCAGGGTTGCTCAGACAGCGTCTTCAAGAGAATTCTCCACCCTTCCGATATTCATTGCTGGCGTCTTCTATTTCATCATGAACTATATTGTCTCCAGGCTTTTCGTTGTCATGGAGAAAAAACTGAATTATTACAGGTGAGGTCAGCATGGAAGAAATGATTAAGCTTACAGGGCTCAAAAAGGCTTTTGGAGGGGTTGAAATACTGAAGAATATCTCATTCACCCTTCCAAAGGGGAATGTGCTGTCCATCATCGGTCCTTCAGGGTCTGGAAAATCAACCACACTGAGAATCATCACCCAGCTTGAGAAAGCAGATGATGGAAATCTCGAAATCGCAGGTCATACTCTCTTCTCTTCCGTCGATGGAAAGGCTGTCTACTGCAATCCGGAAGAAGAGAGACAGATAGGACTGAAAACCGGTCTTGTATTCCAGTCTTTCAACCTCTTTCCGCATTTCTCCGTGCTTAGAAATATCACAGAAGCACAGAAAGCGGTCCTGCACAGGTCAAGGGAAGAAGCTGAGGAGAAGGCAATGGCCCTGCTTACAAAAATGGGTATAGCAGAGAAGGCAAAACAATATCCTTACCAGCTTTCCGGAGGACAGCAGCAGAGAGTCTCAATAGCAAGGGCGCTTGCACTGGATCCTGAAGTCCTCTTTTTTGATGAGCCAACATCTGCACTCGACCCTGAACTTACAAGAGAAATACTCAAAGTCATCAGGGAGCTTGCAGAAGAAAAGATGACAATGGTCGTGGTCACCCACGAAATGCATTTTGCCAGAGCCATATCGGACTGGGCCATCTTCATGAACAAGGGAGTCATTGTAGAAGAAGGGAATCCGGACAGACTCTTTGGCAATCCTCAGGAAGAGAGGACAAGGCAGTTCATTGCCTCTTTCCAGGATTAAAGCACACAACCAGATCGCTCTGCATACCATCTTCCATTAAGGTATGCAGGCTTGCCTGCCACCATCACAGCATCAAAGCCAAGATTGTCATCACCATCTTCATTAAGAGCTTCAGGACGGAACAAGAGCAGATCCGCATAATAGCCTTCCCTTATATAACCGCGCTTGTCCAGTCGAAGTTTGTCAGCATTTAGTCCTGTCATCTTTCTCACGGCTTCAGGAAGTGTCATCAGATGTTCATTGACAACATATCTTGAAAGATATTCAACAGTTGAATGATAGGAACGCGGATGAGGAAGCGGCGAAGAATACAGCGCATCCGTCCCAAAAGAAACAAGAGGATGTTTCATGATCATCTTCAGACTCTCGTCCGACTGAGTGACATCGCTCATCACGGCCAAGCCAGTCTCTTCAGACAGGATATCAAAAAGGGCATCAAGAGGATCTTTTCCTTTCTCCTTCCCGATTTCAGTAAGCGACATTCCGTTGTATTCATCGTGGTGCTCAAGATAGATAATGGAGATATCATCCGGGCCAACCATTTCATAGACACTATCCCAGCCATCTGGATGCAGGATTTCATTCTTGAGTTCATCTCTCTCCCCTTCAAGAGACAATGCCAATCTCTGTTCGAATCGTGATAGCGACAGAAGATGTGGAGGAAGAAGCGAGAAAAGACTCGTCGAACCATATGAATAAGGATACTGATCTGCCTGAACATCAAGCCCACGGGCTCTCGCTGTCTCAATCATTCTCAGCATCTCCGGAACCTTTTCCTGATTTTTCTTTCCAATTGCCTTCAAATGGGAGACTTCCAGGCGGACTCCGGTTTTCTCTGCAAGAGACAGGACCTCTCCCAGCGATGGAATAACATCATTACCTTCACAGCGATGATGTACGGCAAAGAAAGCATCATGCCTTTTCACTACATTAAGAAGAGCAAAGAGCTCTTTCTCTTCAGCAAACAAGCATGGTGCATAATAAAGCCCGGAAGAGAAACCACGGATACCGTTTTCAAGAAGATCATCAAGTATCATGCACATCGTTTCTATTTCCGCATCCGATGCGGCTCTCCCAGGATTATCACCGAGAGCTGCATAACGAAGTGCCGTATGTGAAGCAAGAAAGACCTCATTGATTCCAATTCCACCATTCATCAGAATCGCTTTGTAATCTTCATAGGTTTTCCATGACCAGTTTTCATAGGTGCCAAGCACATCCTCAACTGCCACGTGCAGGTTCTCAGATGTATTAGGGAAAACACCTATTCCACAATTGCCGGAGACATCAGTAAGTATTCCCTGATGAAGCTTTGCTTTCATATCGCGGTCACGCAGAACCTGAAGATCTGTGTGAGTATGCATATCAATGAAACCGGGCGTGAGGACAGCAGAGGATGCGTCAATTACGACCTTAGCACGTGTTATGCCTTCGTTCCCGATAAAAGCAATCCTGTCGCCAAATATAGCCACATTGGCTCTGTATGGCTCATTTCCACTTCCGTCAACGATGAGAGCGTTACGGAACATGTAATCATACATTCTGAATCACCTTATAAGAATCATGTATCTTGCGCTCAATGAAATGCGTGAAATCCTCATAATTACCTCTTCTGACAGCAAGAGAAAACGCAGCTTTGGCCTCATCCTGAGAACCTCTGTCAAGAAGAGGTGGCAGGATTCCAAGTCTCAAAAGCTCTCCAGAAAGAAGCAGATACGCATAGAGCGATGGATATTCGCTGTATGGCTGTATGCGCAGAACCGAGGCATAAAGAAGAACGGCTGATGTTATACCCTGAAAATTCCTCCAGGAATTCTCATACTGCATGAACATAGTCTCCATCTGCACCCCTACCGATGCATTATCTCCCGGACGTGAAGGATAAACAGCAACGCCTTTCCTATAGGAACCAGAATAAATATCATCGATACCCTGCATAAGCCTTGTATATACTTCTCTGGCATCCTTTTCACACCATTTCTCTTTGTTCTTTGCAAGGGAGAAGATGACAGCACGTGCATTGATGAGCACAAGATGGGATTCCAGAGGGACATAAGGAACCACACGGCCAGAAAGAATTGCCCTTGCGTCTTTGTCATCTATGACAACACCATCCGAGGCAAGCAGGGTCTCAAGACTTTCTCTTAAAATATTCCTGAAACCAGAACTCTCCAGAAGTTCGTCATTTATAACTGTCCTTTCCATCAGATGATTAAGGGCATCAACATCCACGGTGCCAGGCCTTATGTCCAGAGTCTTATAACGTCTGAGAACTCTTCCATCACGGGGCTTTGGCGTATCTGCAGGAATTGTCCAGGACCAGCCCAGCTTGATTGCACCATCTATTCTCCCCTCCGAGCATAGAATCCTGATTCTTCTATCGGAAATACCCCATCGCGCAGAGGCTTCTTTAACATCAATATATTTCATAATTAAGTATTTTACTCCGATTTCGGTGTATTATCAACAATTTTCTATTTTTATAGCCAATTCCATTTGCCTAAAGTATAGCATTAATGCATAATCTTTTGGGAGAACAAAATGGACAAATATGATGCTGTCATAGTCGGAACAGGCCCTGCGGGAATGGGGGCGGCTTTCTCAATTCTTGAAAAAAGACCAAACACATCCATCCTCATGATAGACAAAGCACCTGTATCAACAGGAGGCATGAGGAATGACTGCAAGATGAATTTCACATACCCAATAGGGTTTCCTTATGAGTACTGGCCAGAAGATCTTGCAAACCACTATCTGGAAAAAGTTAAGAAATTCCTCAAGCCAGATATACTTCCAAAATCAAACATCGGAGTGTATCAGTCCCGAGCCGAAAAACTTGGCTGCTCTCTTCTTGAAATCCAGCAGACACATCTCGGCACAGATGGCGGTCTTCGCCTCATTCAGCAACTGCTGAAAAAGCTTTCCGACCTCGGTGTCGACATTTCGCTGAAAGAAGAAATGCTAAGTATCAACAACGAGCAGAAATTCATCACGACAGATCTCAGGGAAATCGGATACAAGACAATCCTTGTCGCACCGGGCAGACACGGCTTTCATTTCCTTCAGAACGTAATGCATCAGCTCGGAGTAAACTACATGGATAACATCCTCGATGTCGGCATCAGAGTGGAGACACGTATTGAGCGTTACCCGATTGTAAAAGATTACTATGATCCAAAGTTCTATTTTCCAGAAAAGGTCCGCACATTCTGCACAAATAGCGGCAATGCGCATGTTGTAAAAGAAAAATATGTCACAGAGCGTGGCGATGTCTGGTACTCTGTGAATGGACATGCATATGCACCTGATGCAGCGAAGAATAACGGTCTGGTAAACTTTGCAATCCTTAAGACTGTAAGATTTACGGAGCCGCTTGCTTCAGGACAGGAATTCGCAGAGCACCTTGGAGTAATGGCAGCACTCATGGGAGGCGGAAGACCTCTGATGCAGCGTGTAGGTGATTTCAGAATGGGAAAGCGTTCAAAAGTCGCGACATTTAATGGGGATCTCTATGATTTTGAACCTTCCCTCAGAGATTGCTGCCCATCAGATATCTCCTTGGCGATGCCATCAAAGATTCTCAGATACATCTGGTCTGGAATGAAAAAGCTTGACACAATCATACCGGGAATACTCCACCCATCAACAATAATGTATTATCCGGAAATAAAGCTCTATGCTAACAAGCCTGAATATAAGGATCAGCATTTCCAGGTTGCGCCAGGGGTATTCTTTGCAGGAGATGGAGCAGGAACAAGCCGCGGAATCACCGGGGCCTGGGCTTCTGGAATCAGGGCTTCAGAAGGCATGATGGAGACTTTGCAATAATCTCCCGATATGTGTAGAATAATCACATCCCCAGATGGTGGAATGGTAGACACAAGGGACTTAAAATCCTTTGGCAGCAATGCCGTACGAGTTCGAGTCTCGTTCTGGGGATTACATACATGATTCATAAAATCCATTGCCGGAGGATATTTACTCCGGCTATTTTCATATCAAGCCAAGCTTCTTTCTTGAATGAAAGTAATATGGGACCTCAAAAAGCAGCATCATGGACCATCCGATTGCACAGGCAAATGCTATGCCCTGTATTCCGCATACAGGAACAAGCAAGAATGTGAAAACAACACGGAAAGATGTCTGAATGAATGTGCATAGAAGTGTCACCTTCATATCCCCCATGCCACGGAAAAACCCCTGAATACCATTGGTCAAAGCAGGAAATATGTAGAAGAAGGCCATTACTGAAAGATACTTTCCACCCTCTGCAACGATACTCGCAGCCTCGTCAGCATTAACAAACATCCTCATAAGAGGTTCTCTGAGGAAGAATGCGACAAGGAAAATGAATACAAAATAAACAGACTCAAGAAACAGTCCTTTCCTGAATCCCTGCTTAACTCTCTTAAGATTTCCGGCACCCCTGTTCTGTGCACTGAATGTTGTGATCGCATGACTTATTGACTGCTCCGGAGTAAATGCAAAATCATCAATACGGGTAACAGCATTGTATGCAGCAACAACAGTAACTCCAAGTGTATTGACAGCACTCTGAATCAAAAGCTTTCCAACCGGCTGGCACGCCTGCTGCAGTGCTGTCACAGAGCCATATTCCAAGGTTGTTTTCAACAGGGATTTATCAATAGACAGTCCTTTGAATTTCAGAATCGGAATCTTCTTTTTTATGTACAATGCACAAAGAAGCGCAGAAACAGCCTGGGCCACAACAGTCGTCACAGCAGAGCAAACGATACCAAGACCTAGCAATCCTATCAGGATAAGATCGAGAACGCAGTTCAGGACAGATGAAGCTGCCAGAAATTTAAGTGGTGTCTTTGAATCACCAACACTCTTCATTGCCTGCGATAATGCATTGTAAAAACAAGTGAAAGGAAGACCAACGAAAATAATCCTGAGATAAGATGCCGTCATATCCAGGACCTCAGCAGGAGCATTCAGCACTCGGAGAAGAGGAGATGCAAAAGTAATCCCAAGCAAAGCGGCAAGGACTGAAAAAACAAGTCCGGCACCAAGCAATGTGGAAAGCTCACGGCCAAGCATCTCATAGTCCTTGGCTCCAAAATATGCACTCATGATGACCCCTGCCCCGATTGCAAGACCGGAGATTCCAAGGATAAGGATGTTCATCACAGGACCGGCCATTCCTGTAGCTGCCAGGGCCTCCGTACCGATGAATCTTCCTGCGATGATAGAATCAACAGCGTTATATGCAAGCTGGAAAAGACTTCCAAGGACAAGAGGTACAGCATAATTGAAAAGAGAGCGCATAATATTCCCTTTTGTCATATCTGTACTTGCCATGAATCGGATTATAACATTGAATAACAACCATGAGCAGTAAGATAGCCGTAATATACGGGAAAGACATAGAAAAGATGACAAGGACACTGATGGAGAAAACGATGCCGGAGATATCAAGATCATCCAGCATTGTGCTTAAGCCGAACCTTGTCACACTGTCCTCTCCTGAAGAAGGAGCCACAACGCATACAAGCATTGTTGAAACTGTCATTGAATACCTGCAGGAAGAGGGCTTTAAGGATATCACGATAGCGGAAGGATCGTGGGTCGGAGCATCTACAGAAGAATGTTACAGGAAGCTCGGATACTACAGCATCCGAGACAGATACGGGGTCAAACTTGTTGATACCAAAAAGGACAGATTCAGAAAAGTTTCCGCGTATGGAATCGGAATGGAGATCTCAGAAACATGCCTGAATGCGGGACTGCTTATCAATATTCCTGTACTGAAAGGCCATTGTCAGACATTGATGACACATGCAATGAAGAATCTCAAAGGCTGCCTTTCAGATAAATCAAAAAGAGATTTCCACAGGCTTGGACTGGATACTCCCATCGCTGTATTGAACAGCATTCTCCATCCTGGCCTCACCATCTCTGACAGCATCTGCGGAGATCTTGATTTCGAGGAAGGCGGGAACCCTGTTGAGACAGACAGGATGATGGCTTCTACCGATCCAATTGCACTGGATGCATATGCATCTACGCTCATGGGATACACGCCAGAAGACATCGGATACATTAGAGAAGCAATTGCCCTGGGCATTGCAAAGTCTCCTGAGTGGGAAGTTGAGGAGCTTTCAAAACCGGTTTCTGCAAGTGCAAAACCAAATGGAACAGTAAAACAGCTGTCAGCATATACAGCTCCTGTTGAAGCATGTTCTGCCTGTTACGCTTCACTTATACGAGCCCTGAAAATCTTTGGCGATGAAGGCGGGCTGAGAAAACTCGGCAACAAGAAAATTGCAATCGGCCAAGGCTACAGGAATGCATCTCCGGAATTAGGAGCAGGTTTATGCTGCAGGAATGCCGTAAAACATGCGGGAGGCTGTCCTGCTTCTGCAAAGGATATACTTGAAATGCTGAGGAGTATCCAATGATTACAATCAGAGAGTCTGAAGAGAAGGATTCTTCTTCTATTGCTGAAATCTATCGCTATTATGTCGAGGAGACTGCCATTTCCTTTGAATATGAAGCTCCAGATGCAGGGGAAATGGAATCACGAAGGAAGGATATCGCAGCGGAGTTTCCTTTCCTTGTCGCAGAAGAAAACGGCTCGATCAAGGGATATGCATACGCCCATAAATTCTCAGGGCGCAAGGCATACCACAAAAGCGTAGAAGTTACGATATATCTGGACAGAAATGAAACCGGCAAGGGTTATGGTGCAGAACTTTATGCAGAACTTGAGAAAAGGCTGAAGGCACTAGGTATTACAAATCTCTATGCAATCATAATGTATCCAGGTTATGGAAGTGTTGAATTCCATGAACACATGGGATACCACAGAGCGGGAATACTACATAACTGCGGCGATAAATTCGGCAAATCATGGTCAGTAATCTACATGGAGAAATTCATATGATCCTCGACAGTCATTTCCATGTCTTGTCAATGAAAAAAAGAGGCATTACAAATCTTCCCGATGACCTGATAGGAATGGATATCGGAACAGATGCAGGAGATGCAGAGGAGAGGATGAAGGCTCTTCCCCACTCCTTTTACATCTTCTTCTCAATCGGTTCAGGCCCTTGGGTATTGGAAAACAGTAGTTATGTTTCTGCAGAAAGTGAAAGGGAAAAGCTTCTCAAGGATTTCAGTGAATTTGGAGCAGATGCTATAGGAGAATGCGGCTTTGACAACCACTGGGGCTATGGGACAAAGGAAAAACAGAAAGAACTATTCATGATGCAGCTTGAACTAGCCTCTGAGCTTGATCTGCCCGTCATCATACATACAAGAGAAGCAGATGCCGAAACTGAGGATGCATTCTCATCCTCTGCATTCAGATGCAGGGGTATAATGCATTGCTTTTCTTCCGACACCACACTCGCGAGAAAGGCTCTTGATAAAGGTCTATACATTTCATTTGCGGGAAACGTTACATACAAATCAAACACCGCAATCCAGGAAGCGGCAAAATATGTACCTCTCGACAGGCTGCTGTATGAAACGGACTCACCATATCTTGCACCAATACCGATGAGAGGAAAACCTTGTTGCCCTGAATACACGGAATATACGCTGGATTTTCTCTCTGCAATCCGAACCGAGGGAAGGAATACTATAAAAGAAGCCGTAAAGGACAATCTTTTTGCAGTCTTACAGAGAGATAAGACGGTAAGAAAGTTCAGCTGTACCTGAAAGCAGATTCTCTATTGTATTGTCCCAATCAATGGTGACAGCCATATCAACCTCCGTCGTTTCCATCGCTACAGCATCGCGGATGTCCAGTACAGCTCTCCAGCTATGAGGCGAACGCAACAGACCCATTGAAGAAGATGGCGTAAGGAGAAGAACTCGAGTATTTCCATCATCAGGGATGGAAGATTTCACACTGTCCATATTCGCTCCCGATATTCTTCCTGTATATGTCACTTCAGCAATATCAGAATCAAGCGCTTTCAGATACTCTGCAATCCTTCTTGCAGATACCGATGACTCCTCATAAAGAAGCACAACGCTCCCACCATCTAAAGCGGTACGCCACATTTCTCCTTCGTTGATATCAAGAACGGCAAGAGGCGTCTCCCCTTCAACAGGCTCGCGTCCGAAAAGATAGGCCTCAACGCCAACTGGAACTGCAGCATCTGGCGCTGTTATCACGAGAGAAGCAGAAGCTGCATTATCTGTCATTCTGTATTTCAGGATGTTTCCGGGCTCTGGTAGTTCATACCCAGGAGGAAATGACAGAGCTTTGATGAAAGCTACAGAAGGCCTTGTCATATAAAAAAGCCCGGCTCCCAGGACAAGGAGCAAAATAATGACACAGGTAATCGCAATCTTCTTCCGCATACAGAAAGAATAACCATCTATGACACATAGAATCAACATTCCTTTTAAAAATCGCAGTTGACCGCACTCCTCTCATTGAGATAGTCTTATCTAAGTAGATAAGGAGGCAGACCAATGTTCAGCTATAAAGAAGTAGGACTTGTCAATTCCCGTGACATGTTCGCAAAGGCTATGAAAGGTCACTATGCCATAGGAGCATATAACTTCAACAATATGGAGCAGATGCAGGCAATTATCGCCGCATGTGTCGAGACAAAATCCCCGGTTATCCTTCAGGTTTCCAAGGGTGCAAGAGACTATGCAAACATCAACATCCTTCGCAACATGGCTCGCGGCGGTGTAGAGTATGCACACGAGCTCGGATGCGACATTCCAATCGTTCTTCATCTCGATCATGGTGATTCCTTCAAGACAGCAAAGGACTGCATCGACAACGGATTCTCATCTGTCATGATTGATGGTTCACACCTTCCATACGAAGAGAACATCGCCCTCACGAAGCAGGTTGTTGATTATGCTCACGAGCATGATGTAACAGTAGAAGGAGAACTCGGAGTCCTTGCAGGAATCGAAGATGAGGTTTCTTCTGCCGTTTCCCACTATACACGCCCTGAAGAGGTTGTTGATTTTGCTACACGCACAGGTGTTGATTCCCTTGCAATTTCCATTGGAACAAGCCATGGTGCATACAAATTCACACCGGAGCAGTGCACAAGAAATGCAGAGGGCATTCTCGTACCACCTCCGCTAAGATTCGACATCCTGGCTGAGATTGAGAAGCAGCTTCCAGGATTCCCGATTGTTCTCCATGGTTCCTCTTCCGTTCCACAGGAGTATGTGAAGATTATCAACGAACACGGCGGAAAGCTTGCTGACAGCGTGGGAATTCCTGAGGAACAGCTGAGAGAAGCAGCAAAGTCTGCAGTCTGCAAGATCAATATCGATTCTGATGGACGTCTTGCTATGACAGCAATGATCAGGAAGATATTCGACGAGAAACCAGCAGAGTTCGATCCGAGAAAATATCTTGGACCAGCTCGCGAAGAGCTCAAGAAAATGTACATGCATAAGAACATCGATGTTCTTGGCTGCGCAGGACATGCACTTGACTGATAATTCAGGGGACAGGACAATTTCATTCTGTCCCCTTTTTGCTACTCGACAGAATGCATCGGAATATGATATAAAGGTAGGGTGTGACTGTTTGTCACGCCATTTCTTCATGAGATTAGGTCAGATATCTGTACTATAAGGAGTTCAGTTGGCTACTAGGGAGCTTAGAATCAATCGGCAGATAAGAGCACATCAGGTGCTTGTTATCGATGAGAACGGTGTACAAAGGGGTGTAATGAGTGTCCCTGAGGCATGCCGCTTAGCAGATGAAGCGGGAATGGATCTTGTAGAGGTCTCCCCAAATGCAAATCCTCCGGTATGCAAGATACTAGACTTCGGCAGATACCGCTATGAGATGGAGAAGAAGTCAAGGGAAGCTAAGAAAAATCAGACTGTAGTGAAGATCAAGGAAATCAGAATGCAGCCTAAGATTGAAAAGCATGACCTTGAAACCAAGAGCAAAGCAATTGCTGAATTCCTGCAGCAGGGAAACAAAGTGAAGGTTTCTATCCGTTTCCGCGGAAGAGAGCTTGCACACCCTGAACTGGGAAAGGTTGTACTGGATAAAATACTCGATGCTCTTACAGAGCTTGGAGTGCAGTATAATCTAGACAAGGGCGCTCTTATGGAAGGAAAGATGATGAGTATGACCGTCTCTCCTTCAAAGGCAAAATGAAATAATCTCCGTATGGGGACTATATAACGCAGCTTCAGGGGTTCTTGTTCCCTGCGGCGCGAGTAAGAGAGGTAGGTAGGAAAATGCCTAAGATGAAAACAAGAAAGTCAGCGTCCAAGCGCTACAAGGTGACGGGTTCTGGCAAGGTGGCTTACAAGAAGATGGGCCTCCGCCATATTCTCACAAAGAAGAGCTCCAAAAGAAAGATGCACCTGAGACACAGTGGAATTCTTTCAGAAGTCGAACAGAAGAGAGCAAAGTCAATGCTCCCTTATGCAAACTAAGGAGTGTGAGAAATGCCAAGAGCAGTAGATGGAACAAGGCGTTCGGATAGAAGGAAGAAGATTCTCAATCAGGCTAAGGGCTATTGGGGAAGAAGAAGCACCAACCACCGCATTGCAAAGGATGCTGTCGCAAAAGCAGGTCAGTATGCATATCGCGGAAGGAAGGAGAAGAAGAGAGATTTCAGAAAGCTCTGGATTGCAAGAATCTCAGCAGCTGTTCAGGCAGAGGGCCTCAACTATTCACAGTTCATGCATGGCCTCAAGCTCATGAACAATCCTCTCAACAGAAAGGCTCTTTCCAATATGGCTATTGAGGACAAGGCTGCATTTACAGCACTCGTAGCAGAGGTAAAGAAGGTACTTGCCTAAGGAGGTAATATGACCACGATTGAAAGCAGCAGGTTATTGTTAATGAGAGTACAGAAGGCTGTCGGACTCATCAGACACCTTCGCGATGAGAACAAGGAACTTCTTGCACGGTTCACACTTGTCGAGAACCACAATAAGGAGCTTCAGGATCTTTACGACAAGCTCAGCACTGACCAGGCTGCAATCGATCAGGCCATTGCCTCAGCTCTCGAAGAGCTCGATACATCCCTGGGAGATCTGGAAGGATTCGAGGATTTCGGTACACTGGATTCCGAAGAGCTTTCCGAAGCAGAAGATTTCTCTGCAGGACTCGATACAGAGGATATCGAGACATTCGACGAAGAGGACCTTTAATCTTTATTCCTTTAAATGCAAGGAGGCAGCAATGCCTCCTTTTCTATTGATTGCATTTCCAAGTTCATATATCTTCTTTTTGTGATGAAATTCCTCAGGGAGCTGTATCTTATACCTGTATATCTCTATAAAGCGCTTATCAGCCCGTTTGTAGGGCCTTGCTGCCGTTATACCCCATCCTGCTCCATATACATGCTGCAGTCTGTGAAAAGATTCGGAATCATCAAAGGTACGATAATGGGTACTGCACGGCTTCTGAGGTGCAGAAAGAGTTTTCTTGGCGGTCCGGATCCTGTTCCGGAAGAGTGGTCATGGGACCGCATAAAATCAGACTGGATTGCCTATAAAATCAGAAAGGATTAATCGCAGATTGAGTGGACAAATGAAAAGAGAACCTGCATTGCCTGCTCATTATATCCCCCCTCAGGGATAATCAGATCAGCATATTCCTTCATTGGTTCAATGAAGTTGAAATGTCCAGGGCGGACAACTTTTGTATACTGCTCAATAACACTCTCTAGTGTTCTACCCCGCTCCGCTATATCGCGCTGCAAACGACGGATAAAGCGGATATCAGCAGGAGTATCAACATACAGCTTCAGATCCAGAATATCGCGGATCCTCTCATCATAGAAAATCATCAAACCATCAATTATTATGAGCTTCTTCGGTTCTACCCGGATGAATTCCTCTTTTCTTCTATGATGAACAAAGTCATACTGCGGCATCAGGCATGAGTGTCCATTCTTGAGATCGGTAAGATTCTCAAGCATCAGGTCCATGTCAAAAGCATCTGGGTGATCGAAGTTATACTCAGTAATGTTATCATTGCTGATAAACGGTGCGCTCTTATAATAACTGTCCTGTGAGAGAAGAACTGATTCCGAATGCGCTTCCTTGATTCTTCGTACAACCGTGCTCTTGCCAGAGCCTGACCCACCTGTAATACCAATCAGTTTGACATCCACTTCATTCATCCTCATCTGTTTTCAGAACTGCAAGGAACGCACTCTGAGGAATCTCAACATTTCCGACCATCTTCATTCGCTTCTTGCCTTCTTTCTGTTTCTCAAGCAGCTTTCTCTTTCTGGAAATGTCACCACCATAACACTTGGCAGTAACATCCTTACGATAAGCAGAAACTGTCTCCCTTGAAATAATCTGTCCACCGATAGCAGCCTGGATGGCAATCTTGAACTGCTGTCTAGGAATCTCTTTCTTCAATCTTTCACAGACGACACGCCCACGTGACTGTGCATTGCCTTTGTATACAAGCTGAGAAAGAGCATCAACACTTTCTCCATTAACAAGGATATCCAACCGTACCAGCTCAGTAGCCTTGTATCCAATAACCGAATAGTCGAATGAGGCATAGCCTCTGGATATTGATTTAAGCCTATCGTAGAAATCGAAGAGAACTTCTGCAAGCGGCATTTCATAAATGAGTTCAACTCTTTTCTCATCAAGATAGTTCATACCAGTCTGAACACCGCGTTTCTCGAGGCACAGCGTGATAATTGGTCCAACATACTGTGTCGGTGTGATTATCGAGGCAGAAATATACGGCTCCTCTGCAAAATCAATACGTGTCACATCCGGATACTCCAGCGGGTTATCAATCTCTACGATATCACCATTTTTAAGATGCACGATATAACGGACTGACGGAGAAGTAAAAACAATTGAAAGATCAAACTCCCTCTCGATTCTTTCCTGTACAACCTCAAGATGAAGCATACCCAGAAAACCACAGCGGAAACCAAATCCAAGAGCAGCAGAACTGTCCTTCTCATAAACAAGAGAAGCATCGTTCAGCTTCAGTCGTTCTATTGCATCCTGGAGTTCTTCATAATCATTGCTGTCAACAGGATAGATTGAGGAGAAGACAACAGGCTTCACTTCCTTGAATCCCGACATCGGCTCATCAGCAGGATTAGAAACAAGAGTAACGGTATCACCTACACGGATGTCGGAGATTGTCTTGATTCCTGCAATGAAATAACCTACATCACCAGCAGAAAGGAAAGGCCGGGAAGCAAGCTGGAGCTGGAAGATACCAGTATCTTCAATCTTGTACTCGGCACCGGAGTGCATGAATCTTATCATGTCACCGGATCTCAGTGTTCCAGAAAACAGACGGCAATGAACAATGACACCTCTATAAGGATCATAATG
>CALXYN010000030.1 GCA_944392975.1 uncultured Spirochaetaceae bacterium
AAGGAACCATCTTCTGCGAATATCACGAAACGGGTGCTTGTGGTACCCTGATCAATCGAACCGACATATCTCATAAATGTATTATATCACACCGCATCATCCTGGAAGACTTTCCATTTCCCAGTTAAGAGAAGAGGATTCAAGGGCTTTTCTGTCACCTATCACGGCAATCCGGTATGCACCGTTTCTGAGGTTTTCAGCAATGGCTTCTCCGCCTTTCTCCACATCTTTCTTAGTAAGGGAAAGCACCTCATTCTTCTTGCGTTCCCTGTCGCTGTCACTGATTCTGTACAGCATCCTGCGGATATCAACAAGAGATCTGACAGCAGGAGACATCGGCCGCAGGTCGCGGGCAAGTATACCGATGACAGCATCCTCCAGATTCTCATCGGAGACATTCACGCTTTCCGGAGATGTAAGGAAATCAGAGATAGTGGCCTCAAGGCGCGGATCCCGGTAAGAGTAGAAATTCATGATTCTCTCCGTGTAATCAAGGTACGCACCCGCTCCATATGCACCACCCTTTTCCCTGATTCGCGCCCATAGGGAGGTCTGAGAGAGAATGGAGAGGAAAATACGCTCTGACGATGATAGAAAATCCATGATTCCAGGAGCAATTGCAGAAAGTGCGATGAACGAGACAGAAGACGAAAGAGTCCTCGCAACATACTTTGGCAATGATGGGACTTCATGCTCAGCTTTCATAAGAGGAAGTGATGACGGTATTCTTGTAATGAAAAGTGACGCAGTATCCACTGCGCTTTCCATCAGATCGTCATCGGTCGTCACATGAATCATCATGCGCTCTTTTCCTATCATTTTTGAACGTACTTGAGAAAGTCTCCTGCCAAGCTCTGCAAGATCGGAATCCAGCATCTCACGTATTTTATACCAGCAGGTAACGCCGGAAAGCCTCTCCCCGATATAAAGCGATGGTGAAAATGCAGAAGATGCGAGGGAGGAGGCATATGTATGGCCATTCTGGACTACGGAACTTGAGAAATCCGTGGAGATATCTGTCAATGCTGCCTTTATACGTGCCTCATCCTGAATATCGCCTTCAAGGAGAATTTTCATGAAAAGATCCAGCCCTTCCCACTGCAGCTCAGGAAGAGACTTCAGCCTGCAGACAAAGAATACCTTCTCATCCCCGTCCGATGTCGACCCAGATTCAACATAGAAGGCATAACCTCCGGAAACAAATCTCAAAGCTGTAGACACCTCCGGATAGCTCATACCGGCAGCACCGCACATAGAGAAAAGACGGGCGAGCACATTGACAACATCCAGATCCTCATAATTGAAATCCGAAATATCGAAAACAAGGTCAGTGTATACAATACCACCGGAAACCATTGGAGCAGCAATGACTCCATTCCGGCTTATATGCGTGATTCTATCGAAAGCACGTGGAAGATCAGAGCGTGTGAGGCGCGGGATTGAAGCAATTGCCTCTGCCTTGTCAGCTGTCATCTGAAACTGGCGGAAAGCATCCTCCTTCTCCTTGCTGTATTCATTCTTTCTCGCCTCAAGTACGCTGTTTATCTCGCTCTCAACAGCCTTGCCATTATTGCTGTCCTTTCTCACGACAGTAAGAAGCCTGTGAGGATTATCGACGAGGTTATGAGTTATCCAGTTCTCAAAGAAACGCGGGTTATCGCTCCACTTCTTCCTTATATCCGCAATTACAGATGAAGGGGAAAGGAAAAGTGCCGGGTCCCTGCCGAATGTAAGGCCCTTCTCCGCCTGGAAGAAAAGCCTCATTCCCTGAGGTATTCCACCGGGAATCTCCTTCAATGAGAACTCCATTCTTCTTATTGCAGCCTCTATTTCCTTTCTGGAAAGACCTTTTGCAGCTATTGCTTTCAGTTCAGAAAGGATGAATGCTTCAATTTCAGATGCGTCATCCGGATCGGAACCAGAGAAGCCGGCACTGAAGACGAGTTCACGATAACTTGAGCTCATACCGCTTTCTGTTGAAAGATCCGTCCCCAGATCCGATTCAGCTATTGCCTTGTATAAAGGACACCCCGGAGAACCGAGAAGAATATCCACAATAAGTGAAAGCAGGGTACTCTCCCCTGGCTCTGCGTTGTCTCCGAGAAGCCAGGAAAGCATCACAGAGGCCCCTGTATCCCCTTCTTCTGCAGAAGACACGGTATCAAAGCGCTGTGGTCTGCTCCAACGCTCTGCCAGCCCTGCACGGGGAAGTGCCTTACCGGCCTCTCCTGAAAGATATTCCCTGTCGAGAAGTCTCAGCCTAGCAGCAATATCCGTGTCGCCATAAAGGAAAAGGGAGATATTAGCCGGAGCATAATACTTTCTGTATGCATCGAGATATTCCTGATATGTCAGACGGCAGATTTCCCTTGCATCTCCTCCTGACTCATACTTATAAGGAGAGTCTCCGAAAAGTGGTTTCACGGAAGCGGAAGAGAGTACGTATTCATGCTCTGCCATCTCTCCAAGCATCTCGGAAAAAACGACACCTTCAAAATGGAACCCGCCATCGGATGCGATTCTTATTCCTTCCTGCATGAAGGTCTCTTCCCTGAGAAGAGGTCTGAAAACAGCATCTGTATATACTGAGAAGAGGTTCTCAAAATCCTTCTCAACAGTGCTTGCTGCAGGGTAATATGTACGATCTACACCTGTCAGGGCATTGAGGAACGTATTGCAGCTGTTACGCACAAGAAGCATAAACGGATCTTTCACAGGGTATTTCGCACTTCCCGAAAGGACAGTGTGCTCAATGATATGGGGAATTCCCTTGCTGTTCATCGGAGGAGTATATGCCGTATATGCAAAGAATTTCTCGCTGTCATCCGAGTTCACATAATAGACCTTGAAACCTGTTCTGAGATGAGAAAGCATAATGCCTTCTGCTTTATAATCAGGGAGAGCCGCAATGCTCTCCACCTTGAATCCTTCTATGATACTGTCTTCTTTGAATTCATGCATGGATAGAAAGATAAACGAGAGAAAGGAGTTTCTCAATAGCGATTGACATATTCAAGAAGTGTACATACTCTCTCCACATGCGTTTCATAGGTCCCCATGTTTCAATCAAGGAAAACATATCGTTTGCTGTAGACAGAGCAGCAGCTATCGGAGCAACTGGATTTGCAATATTCACTAAAAACCAGCGCATATGGTCTGCTCCACCGCTTTCCGATGAGAGTATCGAAAGCTTCAGAAAAAAGATGGCCGAGAAGAATTACTCTCCATCTGCGGTGCTTCCGCATGCTGGTTATCTTATAAATCCGGCAACTCCAGATGAAGAACTGAGAGCAAAATCCCTATCCCTTTTCTGCGATGAGGCAGAACGAACAGTACTTCTGGGGCTTTCCACCATCAACATTCACCCGGGAGCATACAAAGAAGGAGACAGGAAAGACGGACTCAGGCGCAGTGCACGGATGATTGATGAAGTACTCTCTGCAGTCCCTGAAATCAGGATAGCAATAGAAAACACAGCAGGAAGCGGTACCATTCTCGGTTCAACATTCGAGGAACTTGATGAATTGTTGGCAAATGTCAACTGCAAGGAGAGAGTCGGTTTTACACTCGATACAGCACATCTTTTCGGAGCTGGATACGATGTGAAGAACAAAGCCACAGCAATTCTTGATGACTTCGTGACACGCTTTGGGAAGGAAAAGCTTTTCGGGATGCATCTGAATGACTCAAAAGTCCCACTCAGCTCAAAGAAGGACAGGCACGAAAGCATCGGAGAAGGTCTTATTGGGAAAGAAGCTTTCAAGGCTATCATCCAGCATGATGCAACAGAGAATATCCCACTGATTCTGGAAACACCAAATGAGGAAAGATGGCCTGAGGAAGTTAAAATGCTCTTAGAATTCTGACAGGAACATGCCTGCTGCAGCCTTTCCGCATCGATTGAGGGCTGCAGTATCGGCTTCTGCGGCATTGTCTCCGCCACCGGTCACACTCAGCATCCTGACGGTATGAGGCTCATTGCTGTCTGCATTATAGAAGGAAACCATTGATTCCGCCATTGAATACACCCTTCCAGCCCCTTCTGCCCTGTCAACGATACCAGAACGTACAATTATGTAATTTCTAAAACCCGGGAATACTCTCCTGACATACTGCAAAACATCAAGCTCCTCCTCTCCATTTCCAGGTACAACCAGATACTCATCAGCAGCTGCCGACTCAAGATAGGAAGAGAATGATTCAAAAGATGGCGTTGTCTCAAGCTCCACGCCTGCTTCATCATAATCGGTGATACATATTATGGTGTTATCTTCCCCGAAAGCACTTCTGTCCGTATAGTCGTAATCCAGCGACAGAAGCTCAAGGAGGGCATGGAAAGGATTAAGAAAGCCTTCAAAGGCCTTTCTTTCAATCGAAGCAACCAAATCTTCAGGAATATAGACAGAAAAACGGAGTGTTCCTTTTCGGAGCATATAAGGATTGGTCCTGAAAAACCGAGCTATCCCATTACCTTCAGTACGAATGACCACAGAGGACATCATCACATTGCCATCCCCATCAAGCATCGGATATTCGACACGAACAAGTCCGTTTATTACATCAGGGTGGAGGAAACCTTTTGTCCTTTTCATGCGGACGGATACATCTGTCCCATCAACTTCCTCCTGAATTCTTATCTCGATATTTCTCAGATAGTCCATAGCCTTTCCAAGAAGGATATCAGGAGAGAAATCCTCGTTCAGAACAGCCCCGGACAAAGACAGATCCAGAGCTTGTAAGGAAGCCAGGAGAGCTTCTGTATCCTCATTGTTTCTGTAATGCTCAAGAGCAGAATCAAGGAGGTTTTCTATTTCATCGGTTCTTTCCAGTGAAGCCGAATACTCTGCATCGCGGCTGCTGTAGTAAATGTCCTCTGGCATTTCGAACATTGCAAAGTAGATAACACCCTCTGATGCTGGAGCTGAATATGTATTCGTGATTCTCGCACTCAATGAGGCTATCGCATTAGTGGATAAAAGCTCCCTGTAATACGGAGAGACCGCATCATATCCAAGCTGGGAACCAAGCTGTTCAAGCACATTCATGTATGAATCGGCACGCGCAGAAGACTCATCCCTCCCTGTCCCTGAGCTGACAAAGACCGCCATACCGGCATGGCGCGGTGTTTCACGAGTCCATTCAGGCCCCTCTGTGGAGATGAATGTCGAACATGAGAAGAGCAGGAACACTGAAAGAATGATGACAATAAGCCTTTTCAGAAGTCACCTCCTACTCCAACAGCAAGCATATGTTCTCCCTGCAGATTCTGATACCCTACTCTCCAGAAGAAAGAAGGAAGTGCCCTGTGCTCATAGAAAATTGAGAATACAGAACGCCAATCGAATCCTGTGCTTCCGCCACCAAGAAGAACGGAAACATTTCCTCCAATCCTTCCTTCTTCGACAAGAGTGAAAGAAACAGAAGGAAAAACTCTCGAGAGATTCAGATAGGCCTCAAGGCCAACTCCTCCATACACATAGCTTCCTCCTTCTCCATAGCGGTAAGCAAGTGAAACGAGAGGAACGAATGGATAGATCAGATCAGTCCTGCCAAGAGAGAACTGGACAAACACTTCCGGAGACGAGAATCTGAAACCTGAAGCGATAGTTCCCGTCATCTTCCACTCCCCGGAATCTTCAATAGCCATTCCTGGAAGAGGATAATCAATATAGACGGGATCAAGGGTCATGGCACCGTCGAAATTGTCACGGATTTCAAAGAGCGCACGGGTTGATCCGAGGCTGTCGACAGCTTTCAGCCTTGTTCCCTTTCTCATATTTTCTTCAGAAAGAAGGGAATAGCTTCCGTCAAGGACATAGTCGAGTTTCATCTGAGCATCGCTGTAAAGTGCTTCCTCATAGAAGAGAATTCCATGAACGCTGTATGCAAATGAACGAAGAAGCTCTTCCCTGTCAGTGCCAAAGCCCTCTGTGAGAATCTGTTTCTCAAGAAATGAGAACATGAATGACGCGCTCACACTGCCATCTGATAAAATGGTCTCAGAATACCCATCTGCATGAAAAAGAATATCTGAACGCCCATATGTATCCCTTCCGACAGCTTCTGCCACCACTGAAAGGACATCATCTGGCAAAGAATCATCAGATATAATATGTGAAGCAAGAAGAGGAAAGACGGATAAAGCCAAAAGAAGAAACAAAATCAGACGCCTCATCTTCTTTCCTCCTTCTCTCTTTGCTTGTTGTTTTCTGCCATATGATTATCCTACAATCACAGATATAAGGTAAGCAATACACCTCTAAGCATTGAAATTGTATTTCTCAAGCATTTCCTTTGCATCATCTGCCACGCCAAAAAGCGCGAACACCACAAGGATGACGGAGGCAACAACAGGACCTTTATTGATAGACTGGGACAGGCTGATGATTGATGATGCTATTCCCCAGTGTACCAGAGGTTCTTTTGCAACATCTTCAAGCCATTCCACAAAGGTCTCGTCAATATCCATGTCGCTCTTGTAATGTTCTACAATTGCCATGATTGTGGCAGCAAGGACGCCTGAAGCAACCGCTACTGCAGAGGCTGCTGTCACCTTCCCCCATAAAACAGCAGACGGAACAAGCGAATAGACAACAGCCGCAGTAAGAAGAACTGCACTTTTTATAACAAGCACAGTAAGATCATCATAGAATTCCTCCATCTGGCTCGGAGTAAGCACATTTGTTTTTCTCTCGACAGCTTTGAAAAGTCTTGTCTCAGCTTCCTTAACTGTTTCCTTTATACTTTCAAGTTCTTCTTCAGGAACAAGGCCCTCTGCCGCCTTGAAAACATCGTCTGCGTTATCAAAGCGTGATGTCTCCAGCGTGAACTCAAGGTATTCACGGCCATTTTCTTCTCTCATGGTCCTTGTAGCAACCTCATAGCCATCTGCCTCATCAAGGATACCACGTACTTCCAGATCCTCCTCCACAAACTGCCTGATATCATCAAGGTACATGTCGATTGCACGTCCAGATGCGGAAATCAGGGCAGACTCAGAGATGCTTCCAGGCCCTGACTGCGGCATTGAGCAGGAAACGACAAGTATTGCCACAATCAGAATGCAGGATAGCCCTTTGTCAAGAAAAATCATTGTCCTTTTCATAAGAAACCTCCATCTATGGAATCTCTACTCCGACAAGAAGAGAGATCCTGATTTTCGAATACTGCGGGATGGCTTTCTCAAGTTCTGCAATTCTTCCCTCTTCAGAGGAGAATGCATCGAGAACCGTCACTCTCGGCTCGATGAAGAACCAAGGAAATGAGAACGTCCAGCCAGTGGCAAGTTCAGAGAAGAACATCAGTTTTTCCCTGGGAGCCTCAAGTCCCCAGAAAATACCAAGTCTTGCCATCGAGGCCGCGATAAAAAAGCCTTTCTCTGGGAATGGATAAACTGAAACAAGAAGGCCTGTTTCCGCAAAGTTCATCTCATATGAATAAGAGCAGGAGATGCGGAGAGGCAGAGAGACGCGGATACTGTCCCACCGGTAAGAAACTTCTGCATCAAATCTCGCAGCTCCCATAAAAAGAGAGTCAAAACACATGAGATCTGTTCCCACCTGCCAGGATGGGAACAGAGGTAGTGAAGAGAGAATGATGACGATGGAAAGAAAAAGCTGTCTCATGCTTTCAGGCTAGACAGCTTTCTTTGAGAATATAAGAGGCAAGAGCGGACAGTTCACTCTTCTGGCCAGCCCAATGCCGCCCTGAACTCCTTTTCTGTTTTCTGAAATGCTTTGGATGTGAAACGGACTTCCTTCGTCTCGCCTTTCACAGAAAGTGCAAGGCCCTGATGGTGATCATCGACTTTCTTGATGGTATATCCTTCAAGCGCTGATACAAAACATGACCATGCTGGTTTAACACCTCCTTTTTCAGAGGCTCTTGCATAGAAGACAATCTCATTGTCTGTGACAGCAAGTGCTCCACCAAGAAGCTCCGTACCATCTTTTACAATCATCGAGCAACGCTGGCAGTAAAAATCTTCTGTGCCGCGTACGCGTTCTATCATCTTCTTTGTCACAAGGGATGTAATCACATAGTAGACAGCGACAAGCAGAAGAAGCGGGAAAATAAGAGGCCAGATCACCATGCTTTTTGCAGCAGCATAATAAACAAAGAAACCGAAAATAATGAGTATCAATAAAAGGACAAGTCTTTTCATATGGCAAAAACCTCCAATATTTCGTCCTTGTCTTCCGCCTCCATGATTCTCTCACGATTTGTTGAAGAAGAAAGAATCCTGACCGCATTGGAAAGGAAATCCACATGGCTAGAAGCGGTGCTCTGAGGGATGAGAATCAGAAGGAAAATATGCACAGTGCGTTCACCCATTTCAATGCCACGATGACTGCGTCCAACCACGACCTCCATGCTTTCAAGGCCTTCAAGACGGGCATGAGGAACCGCCACACCATCACCAATTGCTGTGGTAGCTTCTTCTTCACGCTTCATGACAGCTTCAAGAGCTTCTTCCTTATTCTCATAACATGCTGTGTTCACGAGCTCCGAAACAGCATCCTGCCACGTATCTGCCTTCAGTTCCAGTATCACTGAAAATGGAAGTTCTTTGTTCATAGCAATGAGTGTATCCGATTCAAAGGAAAAAGAAAAACCGGGGAAAGTTGTCCAAACATCATATCCAGGACGGATAGATATGCAAAGGAGAAATAAATGAAGGCAAAACACGCTTTTCTAGTCATCGCACTTTCCGTGATGGCTCTTTTCTGCTCATGCGAAGAGTCGGTTGACCATGCAACGCTACGTGTCAATCTCAGGCAGGACAGACCAATTGTCCCAGAGGATTTTCCCCTAGAAATTGAATCTTACAGAATCACAGGAGATGGACCGGGTTCGGAATCTTTCAGCATCGAAACAAACAAAGAAACAGTCTCTCTTGAAGGTCTTGTCATCGGAGAATGGGTAATCATGGCAGAAGGTCTGAACTCAAATAAAGATGTGTTAGTGACTGGAAGCACAACACATAAGCTGTCAGCAACGAATGGAAGCTGCACGATCATACTTGAAGATCTTGTAGGAACGGGTTCATTGGAAGTGCTCCTGCACTGGGATCCCGAGCGTATCTCAGGAAAAGCTACTATCGAGTTGGAACTGACACCGCAATATGGTGAAAAGAAAACAGAGACACTTGAACTCACATCAATTGATGAGAATGACGGAAACGCTCAGTACTCAGGTACGGGATACCCATCTGGTTCCTACGTGCTTGCGGCACGCCTTTATGATGGGAAAATACAGGTTGCAGGCTTTGTCGAGGCTGTGAGAATTGCAGGTGACCAGATATCAAAGGGGGAAATCAGATTTGATCTTGATAAATACCCTATTGAGCCGGGAACGCTGGAACTTATCGACAAAACCGGTGTTCCCGTACAGTGCGTTATTGAAGGACTCACAGACACAGTGGATGCAGACCTTCCTGTAAAAGTGAGAATCACTTCGGAAACTGATGATGTCTCAGATTATGCCATTGTGTGGTATCTGGATGGGAACCATGCAGGCGATGGTGCAGAGATTGAAATCACACCAAACGCAGGAACTCATCGACTGGATGTCGTAGCCTCGACATCGAGACTTGGAACAGCCGGCTCTACATCAATTAATTTCGAAGCTGTATCAAAAGCTCTTCCAGGTGTGCCATCCCATGGAAACCTTGTGGAGGACGGTGAGGAAATTGCCCTTTCTGGAACTACCGCCGTCGATTTCCTTCCAGATGGCAATGCCATGATAGTCTCCAATTCCGAAAGAAAGGTCTATGTGGCTGCAGTCGTCAGAAGCAGCCTTGATGTGAAAATGGAATACACATTCTCTGATCTGGGAATCACTGGGGATGTAGTGGACTTTGATTCAACTGCAGTAAATAGCAGTCTTTCCAAAGTTGTTCTTGCAGAGGAAAATCCTCTGAAAGTCGTGGTATTCAATTACAATCCTACTACAACATCACTTACAAAATTCTCAGAAGGAACTCCGCAGTGTTTCAGTTATCCAGATCCTGTTGAGGCTCTGGAAATAGACAGTATCAGCGTAATAGATGCAGTCAAAAAGGATGGCTGCAGTGTCGGTATAATGACAATGAAGGCCTCCGACACAAATTACTGGCAATACAACTATATGTCTCTTACGGAGAACACTGGCAGTGATGATTATTTCTGGCAAGGACAGATGGTTACGATGATGTCAAAAGCAAATCTGGCAGGAGACATCGTCACCACTTCTGAAAGCTTCTGTCAGTTCAATACAGATGGAAAAGTTGTCTATATGCTGAAGACAAACAGCACTTCCGATGTAGTGAACCGCGCATTCTACTTCAATCCACCAGTCGGTCTGGAATCACAGGAAGCGAAATTCAACAATATGGATACATTCACGATGCTCAGTCCTGAAGTAATCATGACGCTTGGAGACTATATAAACATCATTGGACAGTACAACACAAGCGAAAGCTGGATATTGCATTCTTCCGAGCCATTTGATGCTGAGGCCAGCTCTCTGATTGCCTCCAGCGACTACGAATATGCGTACTATATAGATCTCGATGCAAATGAAATTGTCACTATGGAAATCTCTTCAGACAGCAAATCCGTAGAAGAGATTGGAAGAACCGCATTGGCAGAGAGAGGAATGGATACGCTTGCTCTCTCAGACAGCGGAACGAATCTGATTGCATATGATGAGGACAATGCTTCTTCTCTGATGATTCTGAGAACAACGAGGTAAAGGAACGCCCCCTGCAAAACAGGGGGCAACTTCATCACTGCTTATAAAGCGGTGTTTCCTTATACTCTGTATGCAAGAGATGATGAGCCTTTTCCGAAAGTGGCTTTTCAAGGAAATCTGCATAGAGTTTCTGAATGGAAGGATTCTGATGCGAACATCTCTTCACAGACTTCTCATCATCGCTGTAAAGACCAGCACTTCTTTCTGAACGTACTTCATCATCCGTACCATAAGGCTGTCCACCACCAGCGATACAACCACCGCGGCAAGCCATGATTTCCACGAAATCAACATCTGAAGCACGTCCGGCTTTCTTGTCTTCCCTGATTTTATCAAGAAGCGGCTTGGCATTTGCCATACCATGAACAACTGCAACACGGACCTTCTTTCCATCCACATCAACTTCTCCGCGCTTGATTTCATCAAGACCACGGACCAGCTTGATTTCTGGATCAGCAAGCTCCTTGCCAGTAATTCCATAGTAAGCTGTTCTGATAGCAGCCTCCATAACACCACCGGTAACACCGAAGATTGTGCCAGCTCCTGTATACTCTGCAATCAGGCTGTCAGCTTCTGTCTCCGGCAGGTTCTTGAAATCAAGGCCACGTGAAGCAATGAGACGTGCAACTTCACGGGTTGTGAGAACAAGATCAACATCCCAGTCCCCACTGGAAGCAGCGTGCTCTCCATCTCTCCTGATTTCAGTCTTTTTAGCTGTACATGGCATGATAGCCACAGAATAGACTTTCTTTCTGTCCACGCCGGCTTTTTCTGCCCAGTATGTTTTTGTGATAGCACCCTGCATCATCATCGGGCTCTTTGCAGATGAAAGATTCTCAAGAAGATCTGGATAGTATTCTTCAATATATGAAATCCAGCCGGGGCAGCAGGATGTAAGCTGCGGCATCACGCCACCCTTTGTCATCCTCTCAATAAGCTCATAGCCTTCTTCCATGATGGTCAGATCTGCACCGAAGTTAGTATCGAACACATAATCGATTCCCAGACGTCGGAGAGCTGTATAAAGCTTCTTTGTGGAAACCTCACCAGGCTTCATTCCAAATTCTTCACCGATTGCAACACGTACTGCAGGGGCCATCTGTACAGCAACGACTGTATCTGGATCTGCGATAGCCTTCATGAGGCCATCTGTCTGATCCTGCTCATAGATAGCACCGACAGGGCAGTGTGTGATGCACTGACCGCACTTGATACAAGGGCTGTCATTGAGAGGAAGCTTTGCTGCAGGGCTCATTGTTGTATGATCGCCACGACCGATGAACTCGAGAGCATATACTCCCTGCATTTCCTGACAGACCTGGATACAGCGTCCGCACTTGATACACTTCTCAGGATCAAGGACGATGGCACCTGTTGAACGGTCCTTCTTATCCTCTGCAAGCCTTACCTCAAATGGCTGCTCTCTTACGCCATACTCAATTGCAAGCTTCTGCAACTCGCACTTGTTGTTGCGTGTACACAAGAGACATGAGGAAGGATGGGTGGACATCGTAAGCTCAAGAATTGTACGGCGGACATTATAAAGATCCTGATCATGAGTGATAATTCTCATGCCCTCGGCAGCTGGTGTGGAGCAAGCACGGATGATCTTTGCAGATCCCTCCTGTTTGCACACACAGAGTCCGCAAGAACCGAACGGCTTGAGATCGGGATGATAACAGAGTGTAGGAATTCTGATTCCTGCTTTTCTTGCCGCTTCAAGAACGGTTGTTCCCTCTGCCACCTCAACTTCAATTCCCTGTATAGTAAGATGAATCATCGTTAACCTCCATTAATGAATCTCGATGGCCGAGAACTTACAAGTATCCTTGCAGACGCCGCACTTGATACATACATTTCCATTGATCTTATGAGGCTTCTTGACCTCTCCGGAAATAGCACCAACCGGACACTTTCTTGCACATGCCGTACAGCCAATACACTTATTAGGATTAATCTCGTAGCTGATAAGCTTCTTGCACTTTCCTGACGGACACTTCTTGTCAACGATGTGAGCCTTATACTCCTCTGGGAAGTAGTGGAGCGTTGAGAGAACCGGGTTTGGAGCTGTCTGGCCAAGAGCACAGAGAGAACCAATCTTCATTGCATGGGCAATCTGCTCAATCTGCTTGATATCGTTCTCTTCTCCCTTACCCTGGGTGATTTTCTCAAGGATGTTATAAAGGCTCTTGCCTCCGATACGGCATGGAGCACACTTACCACATGATTCATCGACTGTGAAGTTCAGGTAGAACTTTGCAACGTCAACGATACAATCATCCTCGTCCATGACAATCATACCGCCAGATCCCATCATGGATCCGATTCTCTGAAGGCCACCGAAATCGATTGGAGTATCGAGGTTCTCCTCAGTGATGACACCACCGGAAGGACCACCTGTCTGAACAGCCTTGAACTTCTTTCCATGAGCAATTCCACCACCGATATCATAGACAATCTCGCGGAGAGTTGTTCCCATTGGAACTTCAACAAGACCGGAATTGCAGATTTTTCCAGTAAGTGCGAAAACCTTTGTTCCATGGCTGTCAGGAGTACCGATTGAAGCAAACCATTCGCCACCATTGGTGATGATCTGTGCAATATTAGCCCAAGTCTCGACGTTATTGATAACAGTCGGCTTACCCCAGAGACCCTTTGATGCCGGGAATGGTGGACGCGGCTTAGGCATACCTCTGTGTCCTTCGATAGACTGCAGGAGTGCAGTCTCCTCACCACAGACGAAAGCACCAGCACCAAGTCTGATTTCAATATCATAGTCGAAACCGGAACCAAGGATGTCCTTACCAAGAAGTCCATACTCCCTTGCCTGCTTCATTGCAACTTCAAGACGGTGAATTGCAAGAGGATACTCTGCACGGATGTAAATGAAGCCCTGATGAGCACCAACTGTATGGCCGCAGATTGTCATTGCTTCAAGAACTGCATGCGGATCGCCCTCAAGCGTCGAACGGTCCATGTATGCACCAGGATCTCCTTCATCGGCATTGCAGACAACATATTTGACAGGATCTTTCTCCTGCTTTGTGAAGTTCCACTTCATCCATGTAGGGAAGCCTGCACCACCACGACCTCTGAGACCTGCTGTCTTGAGTTCGTTGATAACATCATCTGGAGTGAGGTCGAAAAGAACCTTCTCAAGAGCTTTATAACCACCAGCTGCAATGTATTCATCGATATTCTCCGGATCGATTGAACCGCAGTTGCGGAGAACGATTCTCTGCTGCTTCTGGTAGAACTGAATATCTTCAACTTCTTCGTATGCCTTGTGAGGAACCTTGTTATAAAGAAGTCTTGTAACCTCGCGGCCTTTTATAACATGTTCTGCTATGAGCTCTTTGGCATCCTCAGGCTTTACCTGTACGTAGAATGAATCCTCTGGAAGAATCTTCACAATAGGACCCTGCTCGCAGAAACCAAAACATCCTGTCTTGATGACCTGTACCTGCTCTGCAACACCCTGTGCTGCAGCTTCATCAATGAGAGCATGATAAATCTGATCGGAGCGTGATGATTCACATCCGGTTCCTCCGCAGACGAGAATATAATTCTTGAAACCCATCTTACTGCTCCTTATCCTGCATCTCGATTCTCAGATCTTCGAGAATACGTCCTTCCTTTAGATGCTCAGAGACAATGCGATGTGCCGCATCTTTGTCTACAGAGCCATAAACTACAAGTCCGGTCTTTGAAGAATATACCTCTACAACCGGTTCCGGATTGGGAGCTGCACTCCCTGTCTGTGTGATGATTACATTATCGAGCCCGAGCTTCTCCACATCATCAGCGATTGTGTTAAGCGTGAGCTTGGCACCAGCATTGATACCGGAGGTGCCCATCGCGACGACCACGTGAATCTCACGTCCGTGGATATCGCGTTTCTTCAGATTCTTCTCCTCACGTGAACGGATCTCGCGAAGATCGGAAAGAGAAAGCTTAGCCATAGATATCTCCTTTTTCAAGGCTTTCAAGAAGGCGTCTGTAGCGCCTGATTCCTTCTGCCCTGTCAGGGACTGCGCCCCGTTCTTCGAGAAGGCTCCGGGAAACTTCAATCTCCCTTCCATCCTTCCATATAGTAATAGTCATGTCTCTTTCAATGCTCAGGACCGGTAATAGCGCTTCGCTAAGGGAATTGAAGCTTCCATCATCCCGGGCAGTGAATTCGAGCACTGTAATTCCATCTCCTCGTGTTAAGCGGCATCTGCCTTCGCTTCGCTCTTTTATGATTGAAAGCCCATGGCCTCGCCCTTCGCCCTTGGTAGTGACTCCTTCACCAAACGGATCACCGATGAGAGTATATAGCCCATCATCCTCGACCCTTGTATTAACCATGCCCTCGTCTATATGTATGGTAACCAGGATATTCCCGGCCCCTGCCTCTATGCTGTTCATCACAGCTTCAATGACGAGGTCGGCAGTGTCATGCATCAGGCAAATTTATCCAGAATTCCAGATATCTGATTCTTGGAGACCTTACCAAAGACCTCCCCTGATATCGTCATAACAGGTGCCAATCCGCAGCAACCTACACAGCGTACAGCTTCAAGAGAGAACCTGCCATCTTCAGTAAGTCCTCCGACTTCAAGTCCAAGTTCCTTTCCAAGCTCCTCGACAATCATGTCGCCACCCTTGAGATAACAAGCCGTACCAAGACATACCTGAATGTTGTACTTTCCAGGTTTGTTGAGCTTAAAGAAATGATAGAAAGTAAGTACTCCCCAGATCGTTGCCAATGGAACGCCAATCTCTCTGGAAACTCCTTCTGCAGCTTCCCTTGAGACATAGCCAAATTCTTCCTGGACCCGATGGAGAATCATGATGAGATTACCCGGCTTATCCTTCCACTCGGAAATAAAAGCGTTAAGCTCATCAGAGAATATGCTCTGAGCCATAACTCCTCCTTTTTAAGTCACCAGAATGATTTTAGCCTACTGCCGGACTGTTTTCAATAAATGTGCATTAAAATGACAAACTTACACGAAGAATTTAATTTATTGACATAAAAATCATGTTAATATACTTTCAATCACATAAAAGAGGATAAACATCATGAACAGTGATATGCTTGTCAGAATTACACGATACTTCAGAGCCCTTAATCGTCTAAGGGCCATAGGTTTAGAGAAAGTATTCGCACACAACCTTGCAGATGCAGCTGGCGTTTCTGCTGCAGTTGTAAGAAAGGATTTCTCCCTTCTTGAAATTCATGGCCAGAAACGTGGTGGATATGAAATAACGGACCTTATAGACAGGATTTCAAAAATCCTTGGAAAAGGTGATCCTCAGAATGTGATAGTCGTAGGTTGTGGAAGAATCGGGAAAGCCCTGATGCACTACTCTGGCTTTGAGCCAGATGGTATCAGGATCGTTGCAGGTTTCGATTCAGATCCAATGGTTTACTCAGATGCCTCCCACCCTGTACCGGTATATCCGATGTCAAGGCTTGATGAGATGGTTGAGGCAATGGAAATAAAGGTTGCAATAATAACAGTACCTGAATCAGCTGCTGCAGATACTGCAGAAAAACTCATGGAAGCTGGAGTGAAAGGCATCCTCAATTTCTCCCCTATAACACTCAAGCCACATCCACAGGAAAATGGAGAGCCGCAGGCAGTAATCCATAATATAAATATTGCACTTGAACTTGAGCAGATATTCTATCAGCTGCAGTTTCCAGACAGCATTAAATGAAAACAAAGGGTTCACCTCAAAGATTGACGTCCTCAGAATCTGATGATACTGTTTGATTAGAAGAAGTATCGTGTTGACGAGAGATGGCTAACGCATCTGATGATTCATCAGGCAGGGAGAGTGGAGTGCCGCCCACTGACGATACTTCCAATTTTTTTATCCCTTCATCGATATTTCTCAGACGGATGAAAATACGAAAGATATACAACCATGCTTTTTGTTTCTCTATCCAATCCAACAGAAGCTCTTCTATATCCATCATCTACCTTTTGAGAGAATACAAGCCTAGGATCTCCATATTCTTCTGATATGTAGATATCGGAGAAATTTGATAACGTATCAACCACCCTATATAATCATCAAGAGATAATTCATCATGATGATTTACTACATGGTCAATAAAATACGCCCCACTTGAATAAACTGTTGTGTCTTCTATCCCAAAAAAGTTAGCAGCCTCAATAGGAACTTCTGCAATCGGAAGTTTCTCATTACCGAGAATTTTACGTATTTCACTAAGATTTAGTCCCTTATATGCCTTTAAATCATCTTTCGTAATCCATTCTTTTATCCTTATCTCATATTCGGCTTTTCTCTGCTCATAGCCTTCACGCATTGACTGATCCCTTATGACCTCGCTGTTGGTCATAGGCTCTGCGGTATTTACAAAAGCAGAGACATCTGTATCGATATTCTCGCTGTTTCAGAAGGAACTGTTGAATGCAGCCTGTAGAATCCGTGTTATATAATCCGCCCTGCCAGATTCTTCTCTGACAGTATAAATTGCATGCCTGTTATCCTTCAGATGGAAGAATTTCCAACTACCTCAAATGGATTTCCACCATATTCTCAATGAGTACAGCTTGACCATCTTCACGCCAAAAACAATGAATGACACCTATTTTTGCTCTTTAAAATCCTGAAAATTAGTTATGGCCTTATTCTCTCATTAGTCAATTTGGCGCTTTTTCATTAGTCAATTTGGCAGAATCTCATTTGTTTCTTATCCAGGAAAAGAGATATTGCTGTGACAGTGCCTCATATGGATGGAAGTATGAAGGATCCTTACCAGGGTAATATTCTTTCATCACTTTTTTCATCCATACATCAAGCGGAAAACCTTCCCTTCTCTGATATGAGAAAATAAGAATACAGGAAGCGACTTTAGGTCCTATGCCTTTTATTGTCTGCAGCTTCGTCATCGCATCATCGAACGAAAGAGTATCAAGCTCATCAAGAAGAGAAGCTTTCTCTATAGCATCAAGGATGAATGGTGCACGGAAACCTGTACCTAAAGCCCTCAGCTCTTCTTCCGTGACATCTTTCATCTCATCAGGTGTCGGGAATGTATACCGGCCATCCTCCACTTCGTGTCCATAACGCCTAGATAGTCTGTCATAAAGCCCAGTGATTCTCTTTATATTATTGTTCTGAGAGAGGATGAATGAGATTGTAGCTGTCCAGTGATCCTGTTTCAGCAGCCTTATCGTTCCTGTGCTCCTTACCGCCTCATTAAGAATCTCATCTTTCTCAGCGATGGCTCTTGCTGCAGCATCATAGTCATATGCGAAATCGAAATAATCATATAGGAAAGGATCCTTTGCCGCATCTTCAAGATTTCTTATCCTGTATACACGGTTATTCAGCACAGCACTATATGAACCGTCATTCTCTTCTCTCCAGCTGAAAGACTGACCTCCGAGAAGGATCTCCCGCAGATTATCATTCATGGTCTTCTCCTTTTCTGTTCTTCTCCATGTATTCACCCGGCGTCATGCCTGTATAACGCCTGAATATATGGAAAAAATATCCAGGGTTGCTGTACCCTACTTTCTCCGCTATCTCACTGACGGTACTCTGATGATAAACATTCATCAGCTTGCAGGCTTCATTAACCCTTGTTGTATTGAGGTAATCCGTGAATCTCTGCCCGACTTCCTTCTGGAAAAGTCTCGACAGATACTCTGGATTCATATAAACGACATTCTCTGATATCCACTTAAGGGATATATCAGGATTTGAGAAATTCTCCGCAATATATTTCTTGAGGATCTCAACAGGAAAGAGTTCTGTATTCCGAGGAATGCGATGCTCGATGAATGACCTGGCCAATGCGATAAGCTCATCGACATCCTTCACATTGCCGAGTTCCTTGAAAAGCAATGTGTAATCTGTATTTTTCATCGCCATGATGACGAAAAGGGACTCTGCTTCTTCCAGATTCTTTGATGAGAAGATTCTGGTTATATCATCAATAATTGAAGGATCCTCTTCCCCTGTAGCAAGTACCTTTCTGTACCTCTCAATAAGTTTTTCCTCATCATCCTTTGTACGCGGCAGTACTCTCACCGATTCTCTGTGTCCATCACCATCATAAATCGAAGCTGTCTTGATATTTCCAGCCTCTTTCAGAAAACGGTGTATTAATTCAGAGGGAGTTCCTCTCAGCACGGAAAGGACAAATCCCCTTCTTGCCTCCACCTCGTCCTTCATTTTCTCAAGTACTGCAAGGGAGGAGATACTCAGAATAAGGAAAACCTTCCGTCCTGCTGTTATAGGGAATACAGGCATCTTTATGCCTTCTTTTTTTATCACAGAAAGCATTGAAATAACGAATTTATCTGTTTCCAATGCCTCTGTAACCAGCATCGACAGTACCTCATTGACATCAAATGGTATGATCTTGTGACTTCTTTCGACTATGGATTCTACAAGAGCCTCATCGGAAAGAACCTCCATCAGCATCCCTCGCTGAAGATAGAAACCATATTTATTATCGAGATTATTCCCAACCGCTTCCTTTTGTTTTTCCTCTATTTCCGTTCTTACAGAAAGAATTGTCTCTCTCAGTTTTTCTTTCAGAACAGGTTTCAAGAGATAATGCTTCACGCCATAGCTCATTGCTTTCTGTGCATACTCAAATTCACCGAAACCGGAAATGATTATGAAAGAGACAACAAGCTTCTCTTCGCTTACTTTCTTTATAAGCTCCAAGCCATCAAGACGTGGCATCCTGATATCCGTAATCACGATATCAGGATGAAGTGAGAGAATCATGCCATATGCTTCCTCTCCATCTGAAGCAACACCCACAAGGCTGACGCCTAGCTCATTCCACGGTATCCATTTTTCCATGGAACTGCGTACTATTTCTTCATCATCAGCAAGGATTGCTGTGAGCATCTTCCCTCCCTGGAACGGTGAATGAAACTATAGCAAAGCCATTCTCGTTCCTGAACTTCAGACCATATCCTTCTCCAAAAAGGAGATGAAGTCTTTCATCTATATTCTGCAACCCGATTCTCTCTGAAGAGGAAGCAACCCTGCCCTCCTTCAGCTTCTCAGCAAGATCATCGGGGAATGCAGAACCAGTATTGGCAACGGAAAGAAGCACTCCTTCCGCTGTCTCATGACAGCTTACCACGATTTCCGTCTTGACGCCTGCCTCCTCCACCGAATGCTTGACAGCATTCTCAACAAGTGGCTGCAAGGAGAATTTGGGAAGCATTACTGACAACACACTCTCATCGGCATCGACTTTGTACGAAATTCTCTCCGGAAAACGGCTCCTCTGAATGCCGAGGAAACTCTCCAGAAGCTCAAGTTCCTTCTTTATTGTAACCAGATCCTCTGCAGAAACAGCAGCCCTGAAAAGAGAAGCAAGAGAATAGCTCATTGAAGCAATGTCATCAGCATTGTATTCCTGGCTGAGCCAGTAAATTGAATCGAGAACATTGTACAAAAAGTGTGGGTTTATCTGCTGGGTGAGCATTTTTATAGCGCTGTCCTTCATCATCAGCTGTCTCTGATAATTATCCTCAACAACCTCTTTATAACCCTTGGCCATACTGTCAAACTGGACATTAAGCTGTGCTATCTCATCACTTCCCGGAAGCGTGCTGATTTCTGAAAAATTCTGGCCCCTTTCAAATGCATCCATCTTCTCTTTCAGCGCATTAATCCTCTCAATCATTCGCCGCACGATGTGATGAAGGATGAGAAGAAAGGCCACAAGCATCACAAGAAGGAAGACAAAAGCAGCAAAGACTTCTGTCATGACTCCATTGAAAAGGGCGTTCTTCGGGACGGCATCTATGTAAGAGAAACCGCTTCTTGGAAGTGTGCCCCTGTATATAAAACATGGAACACCATCGATTTCGGAGAAAATAACTCCATCTTCAGGCACGGTATCTGCAGGAAACTCTGAATACAGAAGACGGTCACCGTTTGCAAGAAGCAGTTTCATGCCATCTCCTGCCGTGTCCTGACGAAGGCTGTCCGCAAGGGCCCCAGCATCGATGCGGATGAAAAGAATACCCAGTTCATCGAGCGAGAGGAATTCCAGCCGCCGTATCACACGCACAAGATAGATACTGCCTTCATTGCTACCAAGCCAGACAGAAGCACCTTCTGCAGCTCTGGCAAGCGTTGCAGCTTCACTCATGGATGCAGAAGACAGCCCAAGGCCATCTCCAAAGTCAATGATGTCATTCCCTGCGAGTATTGTTATATCAACAATGTGCTCTGAGGCATCAAGCATATTGCTGAGCCTTGCTATCACATCACCTTTGACATCGCTTTTAACAGCTTCATCATTCGTGTCCTTGAACTCTGCAAGCGTTGTCTGAAAAGCTCTGTCGGAGACAAATAGATCTCCTAGAATCATAGCCTCTGAGAATGCAGAATCCGCTCGTGAGAGGTTATTGCGCATATTGGCATTATTCGCTTCATATACGCGGTTATCATACTCATTAAGAAGGCTGTGCAGAAGAATCACCACAACCAGGAGCATGGACAAGAAGAATGTTATCAGAATGAGCGTCAGTTTTCTCTCAAGCGTAAATGGAAGCTTCATACAGCACTCTCAGCTCTGAGAAGTATATCATATGAATCTTCTGTAAATGCAGCAGCCGCCTCTGCAGGTGTCATACTTCCATCTCGGACAAGGGAAGAATAAGAAGAAAGAACTCTTGCAACCTCGCTGTTTCCGGCAGGAGAAGGATAGAATGATATCCCATTACCAAGAGAGAATACGTAATCAAGCTGCAGCTTCTCATCATCTGTAAGCTGAAGATTCCTTATATCCCTGAATACAGGAACACCGAACTTGAATCGGAAAAGAGATGCAAGGTCATCGGAAGAGATGAGATAGACAATGAAATCCATCGCAGCCTCAGGATGCTTTGATGATGACGTCACGGAAAAAAGCGAATAGAAATCCATTTCTGAGAAGGAGAAAGTTCCGTAAGAAGGATTCATGTTCACCGTATCAGTGAACATGTTCCATGTATTCTTTTCCGAATAAGTGAAGAACGGATTCTCGGCAACAGTCTTCACAATACCGAAATATATTTCTGCGCTCTCTGTCTCTCCGCTTCTGATTTCATTGTAGATATTGTTTCCGCGATAGGTGGAAATCGATTCAAGAAGATCAATTGAAAGAGATGTCGCAGTCTTTACCCCGCTCTTCTCATAAATCTTCCGTCCTATTTCCACAAAAGAATCGAGGGAGAATTGTTCGGGGAAATCGATACCCAACTCTTCCAGAAGATCCCTGTCATACTGCATTACATCCACTTTCAGTCCAATTGGAAGGCTGTAGCCATAAAGACCTGAAATGTACCTCGTGAAATCACTGAGAAGGCCACGGTCTGCAAACTGCGAGATATGAGCATGATCCATCTCTATGATATCAGCAAGATTTCCTCCTCCGACATCAGCTGTTATATTTCCCCAGTATCCGGAATAATCCACATACTCCGGGATAATCTCAATGCCAGGATGCCCTGCTTCATAACGTTCGATTGCAGTTTCAATCAAATCAACGTGTTCCCCAGTTTCCCAAAGGGAAATCCTCAGTGTGATGCCGTCTTCTGTTTCAGGTACTGAAAATGGAACGGTTCCCAGCAGTTCCCCTCCGGAAAATGCAATCGGCTCGCTGATAACTTCTGGAATCTCAGCCTCTGTTTCATCAGAAATGCTTTCTTCTCCAGTCTCTTCAGCATTTTCAGAGCTTTCGAGAGCCTCTTTTGCTGCAACATAAGCAGCATACTCAGAGTAAGGGGTGGAGATATGGATTGTATGACACGAAGGAAGCAGAAAGCACAGCAAAAGAGCTAAGATGACTATACAAAAACCCTTTTGCCTGAATATTTTCACCACAATAACCGACCTTTTTACAGAGCATACTACATTATACAATTCATTTCCTCTGTTTTTGTGATAGTGCAAATCGTTTTTTTGCATTCTATTATCCTGACCAGTAGGTTAAAGTTAGGCTGTCAAACGGGAGAAACAATGACTGGTCTGTCTAGTGCTACACTAGCATGACATGACAAAGACCCTGCTGGTTCCGATCCCCCCTTCTTTTTCCCAGCAGGAGTCCGCTATTCCCTCGGGCTATGCTTCAGAGCATGAGAGCATAGCCTTTTTTATGTATTCTCTAAATTCTTTTCAGACGGAGCGTGACTGGAAAATGATCGGAGTATCCATATCCTGTAGAGACATCATATGGAAAAGGGCGTCCTCCATTATCCTTCATCGTGCGATTACTTTCTATGATAATACCATCATACTCCCACCCTTCTCCATCCCAGGCTTTCTCAGAAAGAAGAAAGAGATCATAGAAGTACCAGACACCATCATAGAAATAAGTGCCATCTTCAGAGAGGACAGCATCTGGATCGTTCAGTGGAGAAAAGTAAAGATAAGGACCGGTTTTTGAAGGATCTCCTGTCACATGAAATGCATTATCTTCATCATAGCAATCTGGGGATAAAGAAAACGGAGAAGATGAAAGCAGAGGATCTGTATTGAAATCACCGGCTGCGATGCATAACGCATCTGGATTTCTCTCCATGAGAGCGGCAAGATGCAATGCTTCCTGCATACGCTCATCATCTCCTCCAGGAATCCTGCTTCTGAAATGAACGCCGAAGATATGAATGAGCTCTCCAGATTTCTGAAAGACGAGTTCCAGAATCGGCCGGCACCCCGGAAAGACGTGCAATGCTGTGCTTAGCGGCTTAAGTTTTGACAAGAATCCCACTGAAAGATTGTTTTCATCATCAGCAAGTCCATAATAAATGAAGCCCTTCTCTTTCAGTCCTGCTTCCAGAAGATCCAGAAGAACGGCATTGCTCTCGACTTCCTCGAGGATTATGACATCGGATGAGGAAAACACTTTACCGATAAGAATTGCGGTATTACGTATACGTTCGCTATAGGCCTCTCCGTCGTAACCATCGCTTTTTGCAAATCCTTCATATTCATCACCATCCTCATAGCTGTCGAAAAAGGCATAGAGATTGTATGTGGTGACCGTAAAGAAACTCCCGTTTATCGAGGGAGAGCAGGAGAATGAAAGGAGAATAAAAAATGGCAGGAACGCGAATCTCATACAAGCAATACGCGCTCTGCCATCTCTATGGATTAATTTTCCTCAGATTTCTGCTTTTGTTTTCACAATACGTGAGAGAATACCATACTCAAGTGCTTCCTCTGCGCTCATCCAGCAATCACGCTCAGTGTTCTTCTCCACCTCTGAGACATCTTTCCCTGTAGCATCGGCAATGACTTTATCAAGCTTATGGCGGAGCGCCTCAATCTTGTCCGCATAAATCGCTACATCAATAGCCACACCCTTGAGCTGGGAAAGAGGCTGATGGATAAGATATGTCGAATTGGGAAATCCGACTCTTCTCTCAACAGGTACAGAGAGGAAAATCAGAGCAGCTGCAGAAGCTACAAGCCCCATTCCGATGACTGTTACGGGAGAAGAGACAAAACGGATCATATCGTAAATAGCAAAACCTGAATCAACATCCCCTCCCGGGCTGTTAATGTACACCTTGATAGGCTCGGATGATTCACTATCAAGAACAAGCATCTGACGGGCAAACTCATCTGCCCTGTCCTTGTTTAT
>CALXYN010000031.1 GCA_944392975.1 uncultured Spirochaetaceae bacterium
GCTTTTTATGCAACTTAATTACTTCACGCCTCCAATATTACAGCTCTTTTTCATAAGATCTGGTCTTGCTTTCAAACTTGATATGTTAACTGGAGGTGCTGTGAGTCTCGGAAACATCTCTCTTCTTGTAATCGGAGTATTTTATTTCATCTCAAGAATTGTTGGGAAATATGCTGGAGCGACTCTTGGCGCGGTCATAACGGGAAGACCAAGGGAGGTGAGGAACTACCTTGGTCTTGCTCTGATTCCTCAGGCCGGAGTCGCAATAGGTCTTGCAGCCCTTGGCGCAAGAACACTTGGAGGCGAAGCAGGTGTAGCTCTTGAGACCGTTATTCTTGCATCCAGCGTACTTTATGAGCTCTTAGGACCTGGATGTGCAAAACTCTCGCTATATCTTTCACACTCATATTCAACGAAGCTTGAAGAAATGGTCCCGGAAGAAAAACTGTCAGTAAAGAAAGCAAGTGCGGTTGAACTCCTGATTGAACGCATCGAGGCTATTCAGAAAGACATTGCAGGTAAAAATGAAATATCTCCAGAGGAAGAGGCTTTCCAGGAGGCATCTGAAGAGTACTATGTGGCAACACTTGCAGTAAGGGGAAGGAGGAATGGTCTATGAGTGACCTGAATCAGTACATGTTTGAAATAAATACATATTCCATTGCTTTCAGGATTGTTCTATCTGTAGTCCTGGCATCCATAGCAGGATATGAAAGATCTCTTAAAAGACATACTGCAGGAATGAGAACTTTCATTGCCGTTTCTATTGCATCTACAACAGGGGCGATAATCGACTGTTATTTAAGAAAAATTGGTAATCCCTCTTCCTGGATAATCCCTGCAATAATCATAAGTGTTGCTGTAATATCATGTCCTTCGATATTCTACAGCTCGAAAGGAAGGATTATGGGGCTGACAACTTCGGCCGGACTCTGGACTTGCAGTATCATCGGAATTGCAATCGGTATGGGGCTATATGTACTCTCAATCGTCTCTTTCCTTGCTTTGATCTGTACTCTCTCCATAGTTTCGACTTTAGAGCTTTACCTGAGGGATAGATCAAACCATCTTGAAGTACAGCTTGAGCTTAAAAATAAAAATGATCTTGAGAATTTCTCTACGACGATTAGACGTCTTGGTATGAGAATTGATGACATAGAGCTCAATCCTGCATATTTGAATTCAGGACTCAGTGTGTATACCGTTGCCTTTACTATCAGTAGTAATGAACTCAAGAAATATAAGAAACACAGTGAGATCATTGAGGCTTTGAAGTCTCTTGATTACATATCACATATCGAAGAGATTGAATAACTGCGTGTTTACATTCAGGTAAAACCCATCCGAAACGGACTAATTTCACTTTTATTGTCATTTAGTCCGTTTCAGAGCATAATTTAATGTATGAATAGAGAAAGAAGTCTATATTCACGAGAAAAGTATCTTAGCGTATTGAGACCATTCTATTCCGACAGAGAACTGATAAAAGTCGTGACTGGTGTACGCCGCTGTGGTAAGTCCTCTCTGCTCGAGCTTGTCAGAAAAGAAATTCAATCACATGGAGTGGCTGAAGCAAATATTTTGAGCATCAATCTCGATCAACGTCCCTACATTGGGGTAAGAAGTCCGGAAGCATTGGAACGAGTCATAGACAAAGGTTTTGAAAAAGCAGAAGGGCTCAAGTATCTTTTCATTGATGAGATTCAGAATGTGAACGGCTTTGAAATCCTTATCAATGCCTATAGGGAAAGTGGCGAGTATTCGATTTTCATCACAGGCAGCAATTCCTATCTTCTCTCCGGTGAGCTGGTAACAAAACTTACTGGCAGGTATCTGGAGATAGAGATGACTACATTGACTTTTGATGAATACATAGGGATGAAGAGGTTTCTTAATCTGCATGTTGATGAAGATCTTTCACGTGAGCTCAGGTCCTATATTGTCGAGGGCGGATTTCCCTATGCACTGAATTTTGAACGTATCGAAGATAAACGTTTCTATGTACACAGTGTTATCAACGAGATATTCGACAAAGACGTGAAGTCCAACCCGAAGATACGAAAGAAGCATCTCTTTGATCTTATCATGCAGTTTGTCATAAACAATTTTGGCTGCACGATCTCGATAGACAATATAGTCAATCATCTGAAGGATGCGCTACATGAGAATGTAAGAAAGGAAACCGTCTACCGATATCTAGAGCAGCTTGAGAATCTCAAGATTGTATCGAAGTGCACCCGCTTTGATCTTAAGAGCAAAAGATCTTTAAGAGGGGGTGAAAAATACTACCTGTCTGACTTGAGCTTCTACTTTCTGCGCAACACAGACAACCGCATATCTTATGGCCCTGTACTGGAAAACATTGTCTATCAGTATGCTAAAAGTCTTGGCTATAAAGTAAGCATAGGCAGGATAGGCAATTTTGAAGTTGACTTCATCCTGCGAAATCCATCCCTGTCCTATTCTTATGTCCAGGTTGCCATGTATATCTTCACGGACTCCCCCCAGACCGAGGAGCGTGAATACCGCTCTCTGGAAAAGATACGGGACAACTATCCGAAGTATCTGTTGACTCTGGATGCCCTGCAGCAGGAGCGTGGAGGAATTGTCCATGCAAATCTGGCGGAATTCATCGCTAATGGAAATCGCTTCTAAAACGGACTTTTTTGTCATCTTGTGCGACTTAGTCCGTTTCAGATGGGGTTAAGAGGTTGAAAATATACAGGAAAAGATGGTCTACATCATAAGCCGCACACCTGTTGCCTCTATTGGGAGAGCTATCTTTGTCCTGCTGGATTGGCAGAGAGAAAGTCCAGCACAGACGCCACTGCTAAAGCCCAGTGTGAAGCGCAATGCCAGAGCACCAGCAGCGAAAATAACGAAGCTGAGGTGCTCAAGATTGTCCTTAAGGGAAAGAGCTTTCCCTGTACCTGGCCTTTGTAGCTCTTTTCTCTCTTCTTATCGGCCTTTTGACCGATCTGTTTTGTTAGGGAATTCTTCCTTTTTGATTGATATCACTGGTACATTTTCAGTAAAAAAATAGCTTATATTCCTGACATAATAAGAAAAATATGTAGAAAAAAGTGCTTGCAGAATAATGGGATATAAAGAGACTCAAAATGAATCTCTTTTTTGTTGCAAAATGTTTCACATGGGCAAGCATTAATGGAGTATACTGAACTCAGCAATCAGTTTTTGATTGAGATAAATACCCATTATATAAGAAAAAATATAATGGATTGGAGGAAAGATGCCCCATACAGCTATAGATGACAGGATTGTCAGAGTTGATGCGGTTAAGAAGGCGAGAGGGGAAGCTCCATATGTTGCAGATCTGAATTTCCCGGATATGCAATATGCATACATGGTACGCTCTTCCATTCCTCGCGGAACAATTGATTCAATTTCCATGCCAGAATTGCCTGATGGATATTGGTTCATCACGTATAAGGACATCCCGGAAGAAGGCAAGAATGAGCTCTGGATGATTCAGAAGGACTGGAAGTGCTTTGCCGAGAATGATGTCAAATATGTAGGTGAGACAATTGGTCTTCTTGTCGGTCCTGACAGAAACATGCTTCGATACCTCCTCGATAAAATTGAGATAAAATACACGGAGCAGGAAGCTGCAATAACGATAGATGAAGGCCTTGCTGTAAAAGGTGGTCCGATTGTTGGAGAGGATAATGTTCTCTGCCAGCTTTTTGTAGAAAAAGGCCGCCCGATGGATGAGGTTTTCAAAGAAGCTGATTCGGTTTTCGAAGAGACTATTGAGACAGGCTTCCAGGAACATGTCCATCTTGAGACTAATGGAGCTATCATTACAATTGAGAATGGCAAATATACATTCTATGCCTCCGCTCAATGCCCATTTTATATCCGCAAGGCAGTTGCCGGACTTCTTGGACTGCAGCCTGAGGATATTGTCGTCAAGCAGACAACAACCGGTGGTGCTTTTGGCGGAAAAGAGCACTTCCCAGATGTGCTCTGTGGACCGCTTCTTGTCGCAGAACACAAAATAAAGAAACCGATAAAGCTTATTTTCGATAGGGAAGAGGATATGCTTTATTCTGTCAAAAGACATCCTTCAAAGACAACATTCCGTACTGCTTTGGATAAGGATGGGAATATTCTTGGTATTGATGGTGTTGTGGTTTACAACTGCGGTCCGTACCTGTCAGGTTCATTCGTCGTTCTTCAGCGCGGTGTTTTCCATGCAAATGGTGTATATGATATCCCGAATACGCATGTGAAAGGTATCGGTATAGCTACGAATACATTCCCTTCCGATGCTTTCCGCGGTTTCGGTGCACCTCAGACCTTGTATGCTGTTGAGACACACCTTGAGCATATTGCAAAACGTTTTGGTTTCGATCCTGCAGAGTATAAGTCAAGGTATTTCCTCAAGCAGGGTGGGGAGACCATCACAAATGGTCATGTCGTTGAGCGTGTGGTTCTTCCTGAAATGATGAAGCAGGTTGTAGATGCCTCCGATTATTTCCGTAAGGCAAAGGAATATGCACCTGGCTCCGGTAAGGGAATCGGTATCAGCTTCTATAATCATGGAGGAGCATTTACTGGAAATGGTGAACAGTCAATCATCAAAGCACATGCGCGTCTTGTGAAAACAGGCGAGAGAGTCCGCATAGAAGTCGGATCGACGGAAATGGGACAGGGCTTTCAGACAACACTGAGAAAGATTGCAGCAGCAACACTCGAAATTCCGATTGAGAACGTTGATTATGACAATCCTGATACATCGGTTGTTCCGGACTCCGGCCCGACTGCAGCTTCCCGTTCGACAATGATTGTCGGCCGTCTGATTGAGCGCTGTGCTGAGGAGATGAAAGAGCGTTGGGCAGAAGGTGATTTCGCTGTTGAAAAAGAGTACGAGCATCCAGAAGGACATCCTTGGGATCAGAATACGTTCCGTGGAGATGCTTACCTTGGCTACGGCTGGGGATGCTGCGTTGTTGAACTCGAAGTTGATAAGCTCACCAAGGAAGTGAAAGTGACCGGCATCTGGTCCAGTCATGATATCGGAAAAGCCATTGACGAGCTTATTGTCCATGGCCAGGTAAATGGCGGTATCGTACAGTCTCTTGGTTATGCTTCAATGGAGAAGATGGAAAACAGAAAAGGTCATTTCAGGCAGTCATCCATGTCTGATTACGTCATTCCGACAAGTATGGAATTCCCAAAGCAGGAATGGTTCCTTGTAGACAATCCATATGAATGGGGCCCTTTTGGTGCAAAAGGAATGGGTGAGCTTGTATTCAATGGCGCTGATGCTGCATATATTGACGCACTTGAACGTGCACTTGGTATTGAGATACACAAGATTCCAATGCCACCAGAGGATATTGAGGAGGCTCTAGAAAATGCTCAGTGAGATTGTTTTCCACGTAAACGGCAAAAAGATTGTATACACCGGCAATCCGCTGACAAGGCTTGTCGATGTTCTTAGAGAGGATCTTGGACTTACAGGTGTCAAGGAAGGTTGCGGAGAAGGTGAATGCGGAGCCTGCTCCGTAATCAAGGATGGAAAGCTTGTCACAAGCTGTATCATCCCTGTCGGTGCTGTAAATGGTTCTGAAATCTATACGATTGAAGGCATCAGGGATACAGAAAAGGGTAAATGTATTATTGATGCATTTGCAGAGGGTGGTGCTGTACAGTGCGGATTCTGCATTCCCGGCATGGTCATGGCCACCTATGCACTTCTTTCCTCAAATCCACATCCTACAGAGATGGAGATCAGAAAAGGAATCAGCGGAAATATATGCAGATGCACAGGTTATGATCTCATTGTGGAAAGTATCAAACTTGCTTCCGAGAAAGGAGGTGACCTATGGGCATGACATATATCCCATCAACACTTGATGAAGCTCTTCATCTGAGGGCTGAAAAGAAAGCAAGACCGCTTGCTGGCGGATCTGACCTGATGGTGCAGTCAAAACGTGGTATAGGTCTTGCTCCTGAGTTTCCATTCGATGTAATGATCATCACAGGATTGAAGGAGCTGAAAGGAATACGGAAGCTTGATGATGGCTCTGTAGAAATCGGAGCACTTTCAACACCTGCAGAAATTGCTGATTCTGATCTTGTTCCATGGCATGTCAGGCAGGCTGCTTCCGGAATGGGAGCTATTGCACTCAGAAACAGTGCAACAATTGGCGGAAATATTGGAAACGCATCTCCAAAAGGTGATTTGCCACAGCCTCTTATTCTTCTCGATGCCTCTGTTGTTCTCGCTTCAATAAGAGGGGAAAGGCAGATGCTTTTAGATGATTTCATTCTCGGGTCGAAGAAAACTGCGCTGGGGGATGATGAGATTATCAAGAGTATTGTGATTCCTGATTATGATTTCACATATCTTTTTTACAGGAAGATCGGCATGAGGAAGGCAAATGCAATTTCAAAGCTTTCCCTTTCAGTTGCTGCAGTTGTCAAGGATGGAGAGATTATTGATTTCCGCGCTGCATCGGGTGCAGCTGGCCCTCGTGTAATCCGTTCAAGAGATGCGGAGAATCTTCTCAAGGGTCATAAGACAGAGGAGATACCTGAAATTCAGGAGTCATTCCTTGATTCCTGGAACAATGCCATCTCCCCACATGCAATGCCTCTTTACAGACGTAATACAACAAGAAGGATGCTTAGCTATTTCCTTTCTGCCATCTATTCTGGAAAAGCGGAAGGAATCATCGAAGAGGAGGACTGAGTCATGAGAAGTATATTACATCCCCAGAATGCTCAAGAAGCTGTCAATCTTCACCATGAGATCGAGAACTCTGTATATCTTGCAGGTGGAACGGAGATCATGCGTCTAGGGTCATCCATACCATCTGATGTCTCTTTGATTGATATCACGAAACTTCCATTGAAAGGTATCCGGGAGGATGAAGGTAATATTGTCATTGGAGCGCTTACGACTCTTGAGGAGATTGCCTCTTCCGAACTTGTTCCTCAGTTCATAAGAGACGCAGCTCTTTTTGATGCCTCTCTTCAGCTTAGAAACGCAGCAACAATCGGTGGAAATTTCGCTCTCAGACGTTTTGACAGCTATCTCATTCCAGCACTTCTCGCAGCAGAAGCAGGAATGACGGTGATGTGTACAAAAGGTTTGAAGGAAAAGAGTGGGGCCGAGGTCTTTGAGAAGAAGGACTGTAAAGCATTATTCATGTCATTCATCATAGAAAAGAAAAGAATAGGAGAGGTGAAGAGGATTGCAAGGGCCGCGCACGCTCATGCTGCTGTGACCGCCGCAAAGTCTGAAGGTGTCTATGCCTATGCTGTCTCCGGTTCCGGTATTGCATATGGTGGAAGCGATGCCTGGAAGAGTATTCCTTTCAAGGATGATCTGACTGGTTCCGCTGAATACAAGAAGTATCTTGCTTCTGTAATTTTCTGAGGAGGCTGTATGGATATAAGAACAAGAATAAATGGCAGATCAGTCGTCCTCTCCGGAGAGGCATCTGAGAGACTGAGAAACGTACTTTATAGGGAAGGATATACTTCTGTCCGTGATTCAGATGATGGAGAAGGTTTTGCCGGTTCTGATACGATTATTTTCAATGATCGTCTGATGTATTCAAACCTGATTATGCTTTATCAGGCAGAAGGTGCTGATATAAGAACTCCTGAAAGCCTACTTGAGGGCAGGGAGATAAATGATATACAGGAAGCCATGATCAAGGCCGGTGTTGTCCAGAGTGCCTACAATGCACCAGAAGCTGCGCTGTGCCTTACATATCTTCTGGAAAAGAATCCTGATCCGACAAAGGATGACATCAAGAAAGCACTTTCCGGTATCTTTATTCGTGATGCAGGCTATGAGCATTATTACATGGCTGTAGACATGGTTAAAGAGAAGAGGAAGAACGGCAAAATCTCCTCTTCGCCAGCTCCTTCTTTCAGGGAAAACCTTAAGTATGTTGGTAAGCCGACAGGTAAAATCGATGGGGAAGCACTTGTTTCAGGAGACAAGCTCTTTGTAGAGGACAAGGTTCCTCCACATACCTGTGTAATGCATATTCTCCGCTCTCCTTTTGCCCATGCTTTCGTTAATAAGGTTGATATCAGCGAAGCCCTTAAAGTTGAGGGTGTTGTGGATATCATCACAGCCTTCAATTGCCCTGATATCCCATATATGCAGGCAGGACAGGGCTATCCTGAACCATCACCATATGACAGGGTTCTGATAAACAAGAAGGTCCGTCATGTTGGTGACAGAGTCGCTGCAATTGTTGCAGAGAACATGGAAGCTGCGGAGAAAGCTGCATCCCTTATTCATGTAGAGTATGACCCGATAGATCCTGTCTTCACAGTTGAGGAAGCTATGGCTGAGGGTGCTCCTCTAGTCCATAACGGACGTGTTGTGTATATGTCAGGAGCTCCGGATGATCTCGATGAGTACAACAAAAGTGCGGACGAGAGGGAAGAAGATGTCATTTATCAGTTCCCTTTGCATGGCGATATAAAGAAGAATATCGCGGCATCTGCTCATGGCGGTATCGGAGATATCGAGAAAGGCTTTGCCGAAGCTGATGCCGTTGTTGATGAGACATATCAGACAAGTCAGGTTCAGTGCACTCCTCTTGAACCCCATGTCTGTTATGGCCATATCGAAGGTGGAAGACTTGTATTGAGCTGCTCAACCCAGGTTCCATACCATGTCCGCCGCATAGTTGCCAAGATCTGTTCTATCCCAGAGCATAAGGTACACGTAATAAAGGAACGTGTCGGTGGCGGCTATGGATCCAAGCAGGACATACTTGTTGAAGATCTTGTCGGATACGCTGTATGGAAAACAGGTAAACCTGTCTATTTCAGGAATACCAGAGCTGAGGAATTCTATGCTAATTCCACTCGCCATCCAATGAGAGTAAGGGTAAAGATGGGTGGCAAGAAAGATGGTACGATTACAGCCATCTATATGGATGTAAGGGCAAATACAGGTCCATATGGCAATCATTGTCTTACTGTTCCTATGAATGCTTCGTCCAAGACTCTCCCGATTTTCCGCGTGGACAACATGTATTATGATTTGATCACATACTACACGAATATCCCGCCAACGGGGGCTTATCAGGGATATGGTGCTCCGAAGGGATACTTTGCAATCATCTCGGCAATGGGAGAGCTTGCTTCAAAGCTTGGTGTTGATCCGCTTGTCATGGCAGAGAAGAACATTGTCGAGTCTGGTTATATGCTGGAAATCCTCAAGGGCCTGGGTGAAGGCAGGGAAGGTACAGTCGTTCCTGTCGGCTCCTGTGGTCTCAGAGAAGCGCTTGAACGTGGTTCCAAGCTGATTGGCTGGGGCAAGAAGGAAGAATCTGGAGATCCTGACTGGAAGATCGGAAAAGGCTTTGCAATGATTCAGCAGGGATCTGGACTTCCAGGCCTCGATCACTCAAATGCACAGGTTAAGCTTCTTACAGACGGTACTGTTCTTGTTCTCTCCGGTGGTGCTGATATCGGAACAGGTCTTGATACAATCTCCCAGAAGGTTGCTGCAGAGATTCTGAAGCTTCCTCTTGAGTCTGTCTCAGTTGTTTCCGGAGATACTGATTCCTGTATGTTTGATACAGGTGCATATGCTTCCTCTGGCACATATTTCTCTGGAAATGCTTCTCTTAATGCGGCAAAGGATTTACTGAAGAAGATTATTCATGAAGCATCACTGCAGCTTGGCGAAAAGGAAGAGGATCTTTCTGTTGAATATCCTGGATTCGTAGTATCAAAGAGCGGAAAGAGACTTTCATATTTCAAGTTGTCCCACGATGCGACAGCAGGTGATGGCAGAGGCCAGCTTGTTGGTATCGGAACATTCACAACTCCGAATTTTGCAGTTCCTTATGGAGCACATTTTGCAGAAGTCGCGGTGAATGTAAAAACCGGCGAGCTCAAGGTCAGAAAGTTTATTGCCGTACAGGATGCAGGTACTCCGATAAATCCGGAACTTGCCCTTTGTCAGATGTATGGAGCAGCAATGAAGAGTATAGGGCATACGCTCTATGAAGATATGGTCCTTGATGAAAATGGACGCTGTATAACCACGACTTTCACTGATTACTGTGTGCCTATGATCAATGAAGCCCCTGATATCTTCAAGGCTGAGCTTGTAGATATCAATGACCAGTATGGTCCATACGGCGCAAAGTCAATTTCCGAAATCGCATGTAATGGCGCAGCTCCTGCAATTGCAATGGCAATAGCCGATGCCACAGGTGTATGGGTTCGGACCTGGCCGATTACAGGAGAGAAAATCCTTAAGGCAATGGGTAAATTCTAACATTGAGAGCCTCAGCAAATGCTGGGGCTCAATCATATGTAACGAAAAGACCGCGGCGAATTCCTATAATCTGAATTCTCACAAGTGTGAAAACTCAGACAAGGTAACTTCCAATAGCATTTTCAACAAGTTTTGTGATATCAACTCCGTTCAGTACTGCCTTTCTGCTGTAATTCCCGGCTGCAGAAGCCTCGAATGAATGAGACATCTCATACATCTTTCCTTCATACAAAAAAACGATGTATTCATTTACATGCATTTTCCAGTTTTCATTGCCCCCGCTTGATATGACTGTTCCGTTGTTTGTGAAAATTGTTGTTCCTGTTGATGGGTCTGTATATTCATTTTTGCTCGTGACGTTTGTTATGAATTCGCCATTAGCCTCACTGTAATCGATGGTGAAATACTTATCCATGTCGTTTCCCATCGTCGCCGTAATCTTCTGGATTTCTGCAATGATTGACTTAACCATTTCCTCTGTAGGGAGAATTTCTTCAGAGAATCTGGTTTCATCTTCAGAAAGGTCTGGAATATTGATGGATGTGATAGTGATGCCGGTAATATTTCCATTTGATTCACTATCAAATTGAGCAGCAAAGCTTTCTTTTCCAATCATTACTGAGTCTTTCTCAACTGTAATTTCATTCACAGCCGTTGATGCATCCTTCACAAGAAGATTTTCAGAGGAAACAGTAAAGCTCTCTGCAGAGAACTCCGAGCCATCCAGCGTACCGTGGAAAGAGTAGTCTAGTGTACCGTTTTCCAGCGTTATACCATCAATCTGAAAACTATCAAACTCTGCTATCAATGAAAACGTACCTGAGACACTTCTTGTGTTGTCAGAAGTCCATATGTAAGTGAGATTGACACCATCTTCACTGTCAGCTTCTAGAAGATTCGGCAAAAAAGAAGATGGACTTAGTATTTTTGCTATGCTTTCTTTCCCCCGTTTACTGATTTCTGATGAACAGGAAATTAGTGAAAACAGAATGAGTAGCAGATAAATAACTCTTCTCATGCATTTTCTTCTGTTTTTCTGAAAAGCAGCGTCTCTTCTCCTCCGCATACCATGCCAAGATCTCCTGATGTTGTCAGATTGTATTCCTTTGTCATGAATGGATCTTTCATACTTCGTGCCTCTTGGATTGCCTGCTGTTCTATCGCTCCGCCGCCAATGGTTCCATATATTCTTTCACTTGTTACGAACATCAGAGAACCTACAGCACGAGGGGCTGAACCCTTTTTTTCTATGATTCTTACTTCTATTCCTTCTTCTGCCGCCATAACACGTAGAAGTTCTGGATCGAGAGTAGAGAAATGCTTTTCACTTCTGAATGTTGATACTATCTCCGCCATGATGGAAACTGCAATTTCCTCTGGAGTTTCAGCTCCTATCTTAAGGCCGATGGGGGAATGGACGGACCGGACTTTCCCTTCATCAAAGCCTTCCTCAATCATCTCTTTCAAAGCCTTTTCGCTTTTTGCTTTGGATCCAATCATTCCAATATATGAAGCGGAATGTGAAAGTGCATAGCGAAGACAATCTGTATCATAAGAGTGTCCGTGGGTGAATATAATGTAGTAAGGAGCTATTGCAGCATATTCTCTTCCAAGCAGCTCTGCAAATGGAGCAATATACCTCTCTGCATATGGAAATCTTCCTTCTGTGAGGAGTTCTTCTCTATCATCGAGAACAGTTATCTTCATGTGCTGAAGAGCTGCCAGATCATACAGGGCCTTGGCAATATGTCCAGATCCGAAAAGTATTAGATGCGGTTCTGCCTTTACTGTTTCCGTAAGATCTGGTGTAAATGAATTCTTACAATTCGATATGATAATATTGCCATTCTGATAAATTGCTTCATCTCCTGTCGCTGTATTGGTCCTTCTTTCTACACTTCCGCCTTTCAGCGCTTTTAGGAATTCTTCATAATATTTATTCATTCATAATCTCCTCAAGAAGCATCCCTGTGTATTCTATCTCATCGTTTGTTGTGAATGGACCGGGGGAGAACCTGAGTGTACCTGTTGGAAATGTTCCAAGTGATTTGTGTGCAGAAGGAGCACAATGCAATCCCACTCTTGTCTCGATATTCCCCCTCTCTAAAAGCAGTGCTGCTATTTCTGCAATGTCCTTCTTGTCCGAGGTAATGGACAGAATCCCAGTCCGGGAGCTTTCTATCGGTGCCCCGACTGTTTTCAAGCCCTTGATGGATAATATTTCCTCATATAGAAGTTCTGTCATTTTGCGTATGTGGTCACATAGCTCTTTTTTCCTTGCAAGAGTCCATTTCATTGAATGTTCAAGACCAGCAAGTCCTGGAAGGTTTTCAGTTCCCGGTGTCAATCGCTCAGGTAGTGTGTGCGGAATATCCTCACTGTCACTCTCGCTTCCTGTTCCTCCTGCTATCAATGGGGAAATTGTCTTGGCAATATCACGGCGGAGAATCATTCCTCCCGTCCCCTCAGGACCGAGAAAGCCTTTGTGACCTGTAAAACCTAATGCGGCAATACCGAGCTCTTCCATGTTTATATCCATATAAGGAGAAGCCTGTGCCGTATCGACAATGAAGAGCAGATTGTGTTTTCTGGCTATTTCTGCCGGAATTGTCAGGTCCTGCAACGCTCCTGAAACATTTCCTCCTGCATTGAGGATTATCGCTTTTGTGTTACTTCCTATCAGATTCTCAAGCGAAGAGTAGTCATTGAAACCACATTTATCAGATGGAATCCGAGAGAATTCAAGACCTGTCTGGACCAGTGGGCGCATTACTGCGTTGTGTTCGTTTGATGATACAATCACATGGTCGCCCTTGTGAAAAATACCCTTGATAATCCAGTTCATTGCTTCCGTTATGTTCCTTGTGAATGCAATGCACTCCGGATGTGGGTAGGCGAACAGGGCAGAGAGCATCTGGCGAAGAGAGAAAAGAATGTCAAATCCATTTTCTGCTTCACGGCTTTCTGTCCTGTAAAGGTTAATGCAGCCTTCTGTAATGTATTTTGCTATTGCCTCAGCTGTTTCCGGTGCTTTTGGAAAGGACGTGGAAGCATTGTCCAGATATATTCTCTTCATATTGCAATTGTAACACGTTATCATTGTATTCGCTATAATACAATGGTATGATGCTGGACTATGGTAGTGAATGAAAAAGGAAAACTTGCTATCACCGGAGTCATTATCGGTGTAGCCGCTGTTGTGTTAACTGTTTTAGGAAATCCCGGAAACATGGGATTCTGCATCGCTTGTTTTCTCCGGGATACCGCAGGAGCCATGCATCTTCATACTGCTCCGATAGTCGAGTATGTAAGACCAGAAATCATTGGTATCATCCTTGGTTCCTTTGCTTTGAGCGTGCTTCGTGGTGATTTTCGTCCCCGAGGAGGATCTTCTCCGCTTTTGAGATTCATCATCGGATTTATCGTAATGCTTGGAGCTCTAGTGTTTCTAGGATGCCCTCTGAGAATGGTTATAAGGCTGGGAGGCGGTGATCTTAATGCCTTGATAGCCCTTGTTGGATTCATTGCCGGTATTGGTGTTGGCTGTGTTTTTCTTAATAAGGGATTCTCTCTGGGAAGAGCAGAGAAGCAGAGTGGGCTGGAAGGTGTTTCAATGCCTTTCATGACAATCCTCTTATTTGTTCTTTTCCTTGCCGTTCCGTCGCTTTTCCTTTTTTCCGAAACTGGGCCTGGCTCGATGCATGCTCCAATTGCAGTGGCTCTCCTTGCAGGCCTTGTTGTTGGCGCATTTGCCGAACGTACCAGGCTTTGCATGGCTGGAGGCATCAGGGATATCTTTCTTATCCGTGATTTCACTCTGATTACAGGTTTTGCCGCTATTTTTATTGCAGTCCTCTTAGGGAATATCATTACGGGTAGTTTTAAACTGGGGTTCTCAGATCAGCCAATTGCGCATTCCATGCATATCTGGAATTTCCTCGGAATGTTTGCAGTAGGACTTGGCTCTGTGATGCTCGGAGGCTGTCCTCTAAGACAGCTCATTCTGGCAGGAGAAGGGTCTACAGACAGTGCTGTTGCTGTTCTTGGAATGATAGCAGGCGCGGCTTTTGCCCATAATTTCTCACTTGCAGCAAGTGCGGGTACAGGCCCTGGGCTGAACGGGAAAATCGCACTTGTAATTGGTATTGTAATCCTGCTTGCGATTGCTTCGGTTGCCACATTCAGAAGGAGGGGAGAATGAGAGAACTTGATACTTCCGGATTCAGTTGTCCGGAACCCGTCATAATGACAAAGAAAGCACTTAAGGATAGTCCTGAGGGACTTGTCGTCATTGTAGATAACAGGGCTTCAAAGGAAAATGTGACCCGTTATGCTACGGCTCTTGGATACAAAGTAGATACAGAAGAAGGAAAGGGCAGTTGGAAGCTGAGGATCTTAAAGTAGCAACGTTCCAGAGCCATTATGGAGCCATACTCTTCAAGAAGAGAGTTGCAGGGGAGGCGGTGTTGAAACCCGTTCCCCGCTCTCTTTCATCATCCTGCGGTACTGCAGTATTTTTTACATCTCCTTTCAATCCAGAGACTGCGGATGAGTATCTTGAAGCTGTTTACAAAAAGGAAGGGGATTGTTGGAGTGTCATATGGAAGAGGTGAGGCTTACACAGCTTGTCAGAAGTTCCGGGTGCAATGCAAAGCTTCCTCCCGGAGATTTGCATAATGCGCTTGATAACCTGACGCAAAGAAGATGCGAGTCGTTGATTGAAGGTTTTGAAAGTTCTGATGATGCGCTTGTTTATGATCTGGGAGATAATAGAGTCCTGATCGAGACAGTGGATTTCTTCCCGCCAATGGTTGATGATCCAGAAGTCTTTGGCGAGATAGCTGCCGCAAATTCAATCTCTGATATCTACGCAATGGGAGGAGAGCCTGAAATTGCAATGAGCCTGATGTGTTTTCCCTCTTGTCTCGATATTTCTGTTATGAGATGCATCATGCAGGGCGCAATCAGGAAAACAGAAGAGGCCGGAGTTGTTATTGCTGGTGGGCATACCCTTTCAGACAGGGAGCCGAAATTCGGTCTTGCTGTAACAGGTTTCGCTTGTAAAAATGAAGTCTGGACAAATAAGGGAGCCAGAGAAGGAGATGCTGTTATTCTTACCAAGAAACTTGGTGTTGGCATCCAGATGACTGCACATAAGGCAGGGGAGACAGGTGCTGAAGAAGCGATAATGCAGATGAGGACTCTCAACAAAAAAGCAAAAGAAGCTGCAGGCGGTCTTTCCATTCATGCTGCAACTGATGTGACTGGCTTCTCTCTTATGGGGCATTCATATGAAGTTGCATCTGCATCTGACGTTACAATTGAGATTGAGTTTTCTAGCCTCCGATATCTTGATAAAACCGAAGAATTTGCCAGATTCGGATTTGTTCCAGAGGGCAGGTATACAAATGAAGATTATCTTAGTGATAAGATTGCACTCCCTGATAATCTAACCCTTTCTCAGAGAGACATGCTCTTCACTCCTGAGACCTCAGGAGGCCTTCTTCTTTTCATGTCGCCCCTCGATGCTGATGAGTATCTGAAAAGAGTTGATAGTGCTTATGCAATCGGTAAAGTGAAAGAGAAAGGCGAAAAACCTGTTGTTGTACGTATGTGAACGTAACACTAAGAGAACAGAGCTTCCAGCTTTCAGCAGATTACTTCCCCTACAAGAATTGCCAGACTTCCGGACCGTGTCCGTATAGCCTGGCTTTATTAATTTGCGCTTGCTGCACTTCTTGAGAAACATTCAATATTTTTGAAAATTTCATATGCAATTCTCTTGACAAAAATGTACCGGGGGGGGGTAGCCTTATTGAAGAACAATATGAGGAGAGGATTTGGATATGAAAAAAATCTCAATCTTTATGACTATTGGATTGGCTCTTGTTCTCGTCCTTGCAGGATGTACGAACGAAGTAAGCCAGCCTAGTTTCCCTGTAAGTGGATACGTCTCACAGATTGGCGACTTCCTTGAAGGCCAGGCTTTTGACGCGTCCAAATTCCAGGTTATTGTAAAATACCTTGACGGATCTACTGATGTCGTTGAGGGAGCAAGTGTCTTACATGATGATAAGACAAATGACGGTATGTCATCTGATGATACTGTCTATGCTAATATCGGTTATGATTGGCATGATAACCTGATCCAGGGAAGGGGAAGCGTTTCAGCATACCCAATTGAAACAATTGAGGTAACTGGCAATGCTGAGTCATATAAAATCGGTGAAGTACCTACAAAGTCCGGTCTTGTCGTAAAGGCAAACTACAGGAACAGAGAAGGAAGCATGCTGTCAATTAACCTTCCTATTACGGACTATAAAGTATCTGCTGTTACTGCATATGACTATAATGAGAATGAAGATAGCCTTCCATCATACTTTGATGTAATTGCAACAGTTGGAGCAAGTGGAAAGGACTCTGCTACATATAGAGTCGACGTAACAGGAACACAGGAAGCAATTTCTGCTGAGAATATTGTAAGCATTGACGCTGTTGAAATATATGATACATTCATTCTTCCTGCGCTTGCATACACAGACCCAGAGGATATTCCTGTTCCTGAATTCAATGACGTTTATCTGGTTGTAAGTTATTCAAATGGAGCGCAGAGAGTTCTTGCATCGGATCCTGGTATCGTATTCTCTTGGGTTGATGCAAACGAGCATGAACTTGTAAATGCGGATCTTACTGAAGGCGCACAGGTTAAGCTTACTGCAACATATAGAGATATGACAGCTGTAGCAGCTAATCCTGCAAAACTAACAAATGTTGCACTTGAGGTAACTCCTGATTACTCAATTGTCGCAGGTGAAGAACTTGGAACACCGGATGCAGAGAACATCATCGTTGATATCGTAACTGCGGTAGGTCGTACTTTCGTAAGCAGACTTGAAGATAACTCCGACGTTGTATTTACATATGAAAATGCTGATGGCAATGCTGTAGATTCAGCTTATCCAGTTAAGAAGAATGATACTATTAAGATTAAAGCAGAGTATCTTGGAGCAAAGGGCAGCAGTGATTTTGTTACAGTAGACTCTTCAAGCGTAATTGCATCGATTAATGGCGTATCATGGAAGGGAACACTCTATGCATGGGATTACGGCGATGCAATTGTTCCAACATTCGATGATGTTACAATTTCTGTAACCTATAAGGGTGGAGAATCTGGTACTATTGAGAATGCAGAAGGCGTAAAAATTGAGCTCCTTGATGCAGATGGTATGCCTCTTGCTGATGGTAACTTTGTTGGAATGTCTCAGCTTAAAGTCAGAGTGACAATCGGTGATCTCCGCCGTGAAGGTACTGTTACATTGACACAATTTGATGTTTCGAAGATTGATGTCGTCGATAATGGTTACGAAGTTCCTACAATCTATGCAAGAGAACCACTTCCAGCAATCGAGAATGTCATCGTTAAGGTTAAAGCTTCTGATGGTATTTTGGATGTTGTAACAGATGGAGTTGAGCTTGTTTACAAGGATGCAAATGGAACTGTTTACAGAGTTGGTGAAGAAGCTCCTGTAGCAAAAACTCAGCTTTATGTTTCCGTTATCTACAATGGAATAACAGATGCAACTATGGATTATATCGACTCTGCTAAGGTTACAAGACGTCCTACTGTTTACAAGACTCTTGTTGGAATAGAGGCAAGCCTTGCTGAATCCGCTGTTCTTCCTGAGAAGATGGCAAGCTACAATGCTATTGCTCTTGAGTCTCTATCTGTTAACAGTGGTGATGTAACTTTTAAGTTTGTGTTCGAGGGTGAAGGAGAAGAACCTTCTGTTTCTGGAGATATTATTAGTCGTGCATTCTCCACAACTCCAGACACATACACAGCACCTGAGGCAACAAGCTTCAATGGTGAATCACCTCTTTATATCTATGTTGCTTATGAAACAGCAGAGGGAGAAGTCTTCTCAGATGCTATTGAAGTAACAGATAAGCTTACGACAGCATATCCTACAGGTCTTGAAGCAGAGGTTCTTTATAATAGCGATGTTGCTGATCTGCTGGTTGGCGATGCTATTAAGGGAATCAATGTTAATGCTCTTAATGGAAATGGTGTTGTTGCTGTTCTTGAAGAGGGTGAATACAGATTCCTTGATGCAAACAATAATTTCGTTGATCCGGTACTTGAAGTTGGCGCAAAAGAATCCCCTGAATACAGAGTAACAGCCCTTGTCGATACAGCTACAGGAAAGCAGTATATGACAAGCTATACTGGATTCAAGATTGCTGCTGGTAAGAGCTGGATTGCTGCTGAAGCTATTGATGAGATTGAGTTCGCTCTTGCATTTAATACTGAGAACAGAATTGGAATGCCATTCAGTGCTAACGCAACTAACTACGTAGTAGCTTCTGATTACTCAGAGTATGTACATACAGGTTCTAATGGTACTCCAGAAATTAAGGTTACTGCTGTGTCTGTTCCTGCAGGAAAGCTCGAGGCTGAAGGTAACACCGTAATGCTTACAATCTCTTATACGGATGAGAATGGTGATGCTCAGACTAAGCAGCTTCCATATACATTCTCAGCAATATCCTGGGTGGATCCGAATGGTGATGGAAAGGAGGGTTTTGCATTCCAGTACTTTGATGGAGAGAACTGGACAGCTATTGATAAAACTCTCGTAACAGGTGCGCATAATGTAGCTGATTTCAGGATTGATCCTACTTCCTATGTTACTTACGGTACAGTAGAAACTGTTCCAACCCTTACAATCAGCAGAGATGGAACCGAATATACTGGTGATATCTTTGTAGATAACGATGTTGAGTATGAATTTACTGTTACATACACTGGTGCAACAGCTAATACTGTAGGCAATGGTGGCTTGTGGATGGCAGATGAACTTCCAGCAGTTTCTACATTTACAGGTTCATCTAACTAAGCTTAATTGTATTTCGGAATGAAAAGGCTGTTCCTGGAGCATCCGGGAGCAGTCACTATTCCAGGAGGACGACAATGGAAGAAAACAACACGTCCCTCCGAGGTAGCAGAGAAAGGATTCCAAATGCAAAGCGACAGGAATGCCTGAAGCTCTTTGAACAGGGATACGGATATAAAAAGACAGCGAAGAGCGTTGGACTGAACACTTACACAGTGAGAGAGTACAGAAGACGTTTCCGTGCTGGAGATAGTACATGGGCATACAGAGGAGGGGACATGCCTTCTCTGTAAGACATGAAAAGGCTATGGAGAAGAATTAAAACTTTTCCGTAGCCTATTTTTTATCTGAATTTTACAATGAAGTTGTGTAAGTACATTTTATTGAGCACAAGACTGTCAAAATCCTTGGTTCCTGACTTTTCTTTCATGGTATAAATAGCTTTATAAGAGGAGAGGACATGGCGGACAATATAATGGATGCATTTCTTCTGATGGTTGATGAGACACCTGATGTCAGAGAAGAGCTGGATAGAAGAATCCTGTCATATGAAGGGGAGAAAGCCAATATAACACGAGATGTATTGCTTCCTTTTGCCGCGTCGCTTGGGTACAACATGACAATTGAGGACGTTGAACTTCACAATGGGCACGAAAGTGATGGTAGTGAGATTCCTTTTCATTTGAGGAATAATGAATAGCAACAAATTGCAACATCTGATTGCGTAGAGTGCGATGCTGTGATAGAGTTTTTATGAATATCCAAGGAGGACCATGATGGCCAGAGACAAGGGTGAGATCCGCAAGATGATTGCTGAGCTGAAAGGGCTCAATACATCAAACATGTACCTCAATGATTTCTTCCATACATGGAAGGAGAGCGATGATGAGATTGCTGCCGTCTTCAAGGTAGCAGAAATACTCAGGGGACTGAGGGAAAATAATATTTCCTCGAAGGTATTTGATTCGGGTCTCGGAATCTCGATTTTCCGCGACAATTCAACAAGAACGAGATTCTCTTTCGCATCCGCTTGCAACCTCCTTGGTCTTGAGGTGCAGGATCTTGATGAGAAGGTTTCCCAGATTGCACATGGAGAGACCGTAAGAGAGACCGCAAACATGATTTCCTTCATGGCAGATGTCATCGGCATCCGTGATGATATGTATATTGGAAAGGGATATACATATATGAAGAGTGTTTCCGATGCTGTACAGGAAGGATACAGGGATGGTGTTCTCGAGCAGAGACCTACGCTTGTCAATCTTCAGTGTGATATCGATCACCCAACACAGTGCATGGCAGATATGCTTCATGTAATCAACTACTTCGGTGGTGTTGAGAACCTCAAGGGCAAGAAAGTCGCCATGACATGGGCTTATTCCCCATCTTATGGTAAGCCTCTCTCTGTTCCACAGGGTGTCATCGGTCTCTTCACACGTTTTGGCATGGATGTCGTTCTTGCTCATCCGGAAGGATATGATGTAATGAGCGATGTTGAAGAAGTTGCAAGAAAGAATGCAGCAGCTTCAGGCGGTTCATACAAGAAAGTAAACACTATGGAAGAAGCATTCAAGGATGCAGACATTGTATATCCGAAGTCATGGGCTCCATTTGCAGTAATGGAGGAAAGAACAAAGCTTGTTGGCGAAGGCAGGTTCGATGAGCTCAAGGATCTGGAGAAGAAGTGCCTTGAGAACAATGCAAAGTTCAAGAACTGGACATGTACAGAAGAGCTGATGAAAACAACAAAGGATGGCAAGGCTCTGTATATGCATTGTCTTCCAGCTGACATCACCGGTGTATCTTGCAAGGAAGGTGAGGTTGATGCCTCCGTATTTGATCGCTATCTCGTTCCTCTTTATAAGGAAGCATCCTATAAGCCATATGTCATCGCAGCAATGATCTTCCTTTCAAAGTTTAAGGATCCATCTGGTAAGCTTACACAGCTTCTTGATGCAGAGAAACCTAGAATCAACTGAGAATGGCAATGATTAAAACAGCCTCCCGATGGAGGCTGTTTTGCTGTCAAATACTTGGATTAAGAATTCTTTCAGCATCGGAAGCCGAGAGATTATTATTGTAATACAGGGAATAGAATTCGATTGTCTTTTCCACTATATCCACTGGATACAAATCAGGATAGAGAAGGTTTCCCAGCCAGTATATGCCGATAATCCTGTTTGTTGCCGGAGGATTGTCAAGGAATGGATAAGGCTCTGATGGCATAAGGTATACCTTTCCATTTTTTACAGCAGATAAGCTCTTCCATTCATTTCCTGTTGTTGCTTTCTTATATGCTTCTGGAGAAGTGAGGATGATTACATCAGGATCCCAGATATAAAGCTGTTCCATTGATACCTTGTTTGAAGATGAACCAAAGGTAGAAGGGACAACATTTTTTGCACCAACTTTTTCTATTACCTCACCATGGAAATTGCCTTCTGCAATGGCATCAAGACCATCTTCGGAAGAAGAGTAATAGACAGTCACCTGTTCTGTTATGGCCTTCCTTGCCTCTTCTGCCATATTAAGAGCCTCTTCTGCAAAAACTGCAAGCTTTTCACATTTCTCCTCTTCGTCAAGAAGCTTCCCGAGCGTTCTGAAGACATCCGGAGTATTATCAAGATATGCCTCGATGAATATTACTGGAATCATCACATCATGCTGTAAGTCGTCCAGTTCCTTTGCCATCTCTTCCTTTGTGCCCTTGATCTCTCCCATATCTATGACAACATCGGGAGCGGCAGACATTAGGGCTTCTTTGTTCAGATTTGCTTTCTTCCCATAAAAAGTCCCGAATACAGGCAGGTTCACGACATCCTGTTCAAAATATTTTGCTGCAGTTTCTGAAATACGCGAGGACCAGCCCACAATACGTTCAGGTGCAATAGAATAGAGTACGAGCTGGGCAAGATTCCCAGACGGCACGATTCTGTCAAGCTCTTTTGGGAGCTCTGCAACACGTCCAAGAGAGTCTGTGAATGACACTGCAAAGATATTTGTTGCCAAAAGACAGATAAGGAGAAGCAATATTGCTTTTTTCATTTTCTACCTCCTTTATTATTGATTATGAATATCGATGCATGCTTTTTGTTCGGGAAAACCAGACCTTTGTCTGTTTCCTGAAGAAATTTCATGTATTCTTCTTTCCGTTCCTCTCCATACATCTTTTCGATATATCTTTCCGCTTCATCAGTGGTTGAAAGTGGCTGACTGAACTCATCTACAAGAAAAAAAAAAAAAAAATCAAC
>CALXYN010000032.1 GCA_944392975.1 uncultured Spirochaetaceae bacterium
CAAGAAATGTCCAGTACGGACTGTCAAAGCGTTAAAAGAAAGAAAAAATGGAAGTTGCTGATGGTATTCAGGAATGCATTGAGACACTGAGAGATCTAAAAAGCTGTAATGCAGAACATTCATATTTGAAAGGACTTTTCAAGAAGATAGACAAAGTGGAAAGAAGAGCAATCATATCAGAAGTCGGTACTGCCGTATTTGTAGTCTCCGCTTCCTTTATATTGAAAATCGGTATAGGTACTGTTGCTCTTACCGGATCTATTCTGCTAACTTGTGGCGAAATCGATATCCTGATGTTTTTCATGTATCTCATAATTGTCTCAAGGCTCTACGATCCTCTGCAAAGTGCTTTGCAGAATCTCGCTGCTGTTATCAGTCTGAGAACTAATGTGGAAAGAATGGACGAAATCCTTTTCCACCCTTTGCAGGAAGGTAGTCAGCAACTGACAAATAATGGATATGATATCAGTTTTGAGAATGTGCATTTCAGTTATGGAAATGGTGAAGAAGTGCTCTCTGGTGTATCCTTTACCGCAAAACAAGGAGAGGTTACAGCCCTTGTTGGTCCTTCAGGAGGTGGCAAGACAACTATATCAAGGCTTGCTGCACGTTTCTGGGATCCCGATGCAGGAAGAATAACAATAGGGGGTATGGATGTTGTTAAAACCGATCCAGAGAAGCTTCTTTCTCTTTATTCGATAGTGTTTCAGGATGTCACGCTTTTTGATAACACCATCATGGAGAACATCAGAATTGGTCGGAGAAATGCCTCTGATGAAGAGGTCATTGAAGCGGGGAAAATGGCACAGTGCTTGCCTTTTGTCGAGAAACTTGCTGACGGCTGGTATACGATGATTGGAGAGAATGGCTGTGAGCTTTCAGGAGGAGAAAGACAACGAATATCAATAGCGAGAGCTTTTCTGAAAAATTCTCCAGTGATCCTTCTTGATGAAGCAACAGCTTCTCTTGATGCTGAGAATGAGACCGCGATTCAGCGTGCGCTTTCAAGTCTCATCAAGGATAAGACTGTACTTATAATTGCACATAGAATGCGTACTGTAGAGAATGCAGATAAGATAGTTGTGCTTTCTGGTGGGCATGTTGCAGAAGAGGGGAGGCCTGATGAACTTATGGAGAGGAGGGGAATTTTCTCCCATATGGTTGCTCTGCAAAAGGAAAGCAGCGAATGGAGAATCTGATTCGTGCAGACTGATTGCTGATATTATCCACAGCATTAGAGAATATATTCAGCGGTCAATTACACCAAAAAGCATCATTGAAAGAAGTTCGCCTGCAGAACTGAGTATGTCATGAATGCTCAGTTCTTTTCCGTCTTCATAGTTTCTCAATAAATCCTGAAAAAGATAGTTGATGCTTGACAGGTAGCGATATACATGTTGCCGGTCAAGTCCATCCCTGAGTTTCATCTTGTCTGTCTGGGCAAGTATGAAGCTCTTGTTCAATTCCTTTACCGGCATTCTGGCTTCATCGAGCTGGGAAGCCAGAGGCCGTGGATGATGAAAGATTGCGCATTCAAAGATTGTCTTTTCCCTCTCTCTTGTCTGAAAAAAGCATTCTCTTGCCATAAGAAAGCTTTTTATAGCTTCAATGGGATCCATTTCTTTAAAGTCTGGGAGTTTTGACTCAAGATAATCATTAAGGTCCTTGAAGACACGGCTGACTGAAGCAAGAAAAAGATCATCTTTTCCTTTGTAGTAGTGATACATCATCCCCTTTGAGATTCCATGTCTGTTACAAATCTGCTCAATGCTCACGTTGTCATAGCCATAAGTCCCGAACTCTTCCAGTGCAGCCTGATAAATTTCCTCCTTGCTTTTTTCCTTCCTTTCTTCCTGTTTCATTCATCCTCCTCAGGTCGCTTTTCCCAGTTCGCCAGCCCATTCGAAACCTTTCTTTGCAATTAACACTGCTATTATCTCATTTATGACAGCCGCTGCTGCAATAGTACCCTGAATGATCTTTGCACATTCCGGAGATGGTCCTTCAAGTATTGATACGGCAATGCTAGTAAATACAAGAGAAACCCCAGAATGAGGCAGCAGTGTAAACCCAAGATATTTTTTCACAGTATCCGGCGAGTGCGTCATTGCTGCTCCTGTCCAAGCTCCGAAGTATTTGCCAAAAGCCCTGGCAATTATATATACAATCGTATAGATGCCAGCTCCGAATATCAAATGATAATCAAGAGGAGCTGCAAGATTGAGTATCACAATAATCATTGCGAATCCTATCACTGGATTCATTACTTTCATCATTTCATCAAGACGCTCTTTCTCAATCATGTTTGAAAATACAGTGGAAAATGACATTCCTATCAGCATGAAATTCAGGATATGTGTGTTTAAAAAGCTGTTGATAACAAAGCCTATCATTGCAGAAACAAGAAGCATAATCAGCATGACGGCCAATAATGATCCTGCTTTCTTTGTATGCTGCATGAGTTTTCCAGTGACGAATCCTGTAATGATTCCAATGAAAACTGGTAGGAATACAAGGAAAAGTACAACTCCTACAGAAATTCCCGTTGTTGAAATATGTGCAGATACAAAAGCTATGACAGTGAAGAAGACCAGTGCTCCGACAAGATCGTCGAGGGCGGCCATCGGTATAAGTGTTCTTGTAACAGGTCCATCTGTTTTCAAAGCGGTTACTACTGACAGCGATGGAGCTGGTGCTGTAGCAAGCGCTATTGCACCAAACATGAATGCCAGATAGATGGGAATTCCTGTTGCTGCAAATATTGCGGCGAATACAAGTGATACGACAATAAAGGTTCCTATAGATTCTGTGATAGTCGTTATTACAATTCTTGGTCCTGCTGACTTCATTTCCGACCAGATCATTTCTGTTCCTATCATCAGACCAAATACACATTCGAGAATGCTTTCCGTTGTTGCAAACCATGAAGAGTCGAGAACATGCGAATCAAGGATTCCTAATGCATGTGGTCCGATTGCTATACCGGCAATGAGCCAGCCGAGAATAGCGGGAAGATTAATCTTTGCCATCAGCTTTCCACAGACGAAAGCGATCACGATAGAAATCAAAAGAGACAATATGTCGGTCATAAAAGTCATGATTCTCTCCAGAATAATACAGACGAAATCGTCTGTATATTAGTTTATAAATTGGAGACGAATCCGTCTATAAGATTTCAAGAAGATACTATGTAGTTTTTCTATAGTTGATACCTTTGAAAAGATGCTAGCCCATTCATTATTTCCATCTGGCAGACAAAAACTTTTTTTTTCATTTTGCTTGTTGACCTTTGTGTAACACAAAACTTTATCATTTCGTCAGCTTATCGGATGGTACCAGAAAATCATGTTTAGGTGGCGTGATTTGATGAAGTCTGTAGATGTAAGTTTTATAACCGGAATTTTAAGTAGGAGAGGATAGAAATGAAAAAAAGATTATTGATTGCGGTATACCTGATTTTGGTGAGTTCACTTTTTGCTGGTTGCTCAACGGAACATTTTACAGCAAGAGAGTATACTGCAGAGGGATCACTCGTTCAGTCAATAAATGTCGATGTTCGTGACAGAAGAATTGATGTATCAGTCTCAAATGATGATATGGTCCATATCGATTATTTTGAAAGCAGCAAGGAAGTATATGATATCACTCTTTCTTCGGGTGTTTTGACCATAGAAGGTATCAGCAACAAAAACTGGGCTGATTTCATAGGTGTCAAACCATCTGCTGAAAACAGAAGAATTTCGATAAGGATTCCCGCCGGGATTCTGAGTTCCCTTGATATGAATACGACGAATGAGAATATTACAATCAGAGATATTGCCGTATCTGACAGCATGAGTCTTTCTTCAAATGGGGGGAATGTTGAATTTGAGAATCTGGCTGTAGGAAAGAGTCTATCTATGAAGTCAAAGAACGGGAACATAAAAGGAAGTGTACTTGGCGGATATGATGATTTCACCATCAATTGTGATATCAAGAAAGGTGATTGCAACCTGCAAAATAAGGATGGTGGAGAAAAGATTCTGAATGTGTCCTGCAATAATGGCGATGTGAATATTTCTCTGATACCGGAATGATGAAATGATATAAGGGCTTATTGTCGTAAAGACAGAAGCCCTTCATTAAATCAGACTCCTTGTACCTTAATGATGGAAGGAATCTGGCGTATTGCCTGAGTTGTCTTTTTCATTGCCTCTTCGTTATCTGCACTGATTGTGAATGTACCCACAAGACCTTCTGGAGAAATTTCCAGCGCCCCCTGAATAAGATGACTGTTATGTTTGCGAACAGCGTTGTCAATCTCGCTGAAAAGCTCTGAATTGAATTTTGCTGTTACTGAGAATCTTCTTACAAGCTCCTGGCTGTCCCATTCAACAGGGACAATGCGTTCATCAGCTTCGCTCATATTTGCAAGATTTGGACAGTCCCGCCTGTGAATTACATAGCCTCGGCCACGTGTTATATAAGCAACAATATCATCACCATGAACAGGATTGCAGCATTTCGCGAAATCAAAGAGTATGTTGCTGTTTTCCCCGATTATGACGGTTCCTTTCTTCTCATGAGAGACAAACTTCAGACCCTGCATTGAAGGAATAATCTTCTTTGCTTTTTCAAGGGCGGGGTTTTGCACATTCTGGTTTTTCTTAGGAGCCTGTGCTATTGGAAGATTCGTAGCTTCGTTCTTATTAAGCCATGCCCTTATTTTCTTCTTTGCAGATGTTGTTTGTGCATATTCAAGCCACTGCTGATTCGGATGGGCATTCGGGCTTGTCATAATTTCCACAATCTGAGTATTCCCCAGAGGTTTGTTGAGTGGAATGATGGATCCATCTGCTCTTGCTCCTGAACAGTGGTTGCCTATTTCTGTATGGACTTTATAGGCAAAATCGAGAGCTGTTGATCCAACTGGGAGTTCTATAACATGTCCTTGCGGAGTGAATACTACGATTGAATCCTTCAGAAGTTCATTCTTTATTTCATCCATGAAGTCTTCGCTCTGGGCAATTTCCTTTGACCAGGTCTTAATCTTGCGGATGATTTTCTGATAGTTGATTGAGTCAACAGTCTTCCATGTTCCTGATTCAGAACCTGAGGCGGCTTTATACGCCCAGTGAGCGGCAACACCTTCCTCTGCTGTCTTATGCATCTCCTGCGTTCTTATCTGTATTTCAAGATGCCTGTTCTGTGGTCCTAGGACAGTTGTATGCAGTGACTGGTAGTTGTTTGCTTTTGGCATTGCAATGTAGTCCTTGAATCTTCCCTCAATAGGAATCCACATTGAATGAATCACTCCCAGAATGGTATAGCACTCCACGGTTGTCTGACAGATGACTCTTATTCCAAGAATATCGTAGATTTCATCAATCTCCTTCTTTCTCTTCTTTATCTTTTGGTAAATGGAGTAGGCATGCTTTACACGTCCTGTGATTTCAATGTCCGTGATATCTGCCTTCTTGCAGGCTTCTGCTATCGCTTTTGATACCTGCTTGATGTAAGCGGTGTATTCACCCTTCTTCTCAAGAAGATATCCATTGATATAATCATAAGATTCAGGTTTCAGAGCTTTTAGTGACAGGTCTTCCAATTCGCTCTTTATAGTCTGCATACCGAGGCTGTCCGCAATAGGCGCAAAGATATCAAGGCAATCTTCTGCGAATGCACGTTTCCGTTCAGGTGACAAACCTTCAATGGTCCGCATGTTGTGTAGTTTGTCAGCAAGCTTTATGAGAATCACCCTGAGATCTTTGGACATTGCAAAGAACATTTTCTTGATAGTCTCTGCTTCCTGTATTGATTTTTCATCTGTAATTCTTGAGATCTTTGTAACAGCCTGCACCATTTCTCCGACTTCCTTGCCGAAGATTGTGGCTATTTCTTCCTCAGTGGTGTCCGTGTCTTCAAGGGTATCATGTAACAGTCCGGCTGAGACTGTATCGGCATCCATTCCAATCTGCATGAGGATCTCAGCAACTGCGATAGGGTGGGTTATATATGGTTCGCCTGTTTTCCGTTTCTGTTCCCCGTGCTTTTTGGCGGCAAATACGGCTGCGGCTGCGATTTTGTCTTTGTCATCATCGGAGTAGCGTATGATTTTCTTCACGAATCTGTCGACTAATTCTTTATTCGGGAAGTCTTCTGCCATATATCACACGCTCCTTATCTGCAAGATCTTTTATGATATGAATATCAGTAAATCTGCTCTTTTCAAGAAGACTACCACATATTCCCATCTGCCGATAGTCACATTCAAGTGCCAGAATGCCAGATTCTGAGAGATATTCAGGAGCGGAGGCAATGATTGTACGTATGAGGCCCAGTCCATCTTCTCCTCCGCCGATAAATGCGTTCACTGGTTCTGCTTTCACATCCTTATCAGTTTCCTCGTACCAGGTGTCTGTAAGATATGGAGGGTTTGAAATGATGATATCAAAAGATGAACCGTTCCAAGGCTCAAAGAGGTTCCCAAGCCTGCCATCTCCATCCATCCCTGTGATTGTCTTGTAGTTCTCTTTTGCAATTGAGAGCGCGGAATCGGATATATCTGAGAAAGATACTGGAATTGAGAGCGCATATGCGACAGAGGCAGCTATTGCCCCGCTTCCTGTACAGAGATCCAGAATTCTGGGATTCTGAAACAATGAAGAAAGCTGTATTGCCGTATCCACGAGTGTCTCTGTGTCTGGCCGGGGAATAAGAACTGATGGTGAAACCTTGAAAAGGTGCCCATAAAACTCTTTCTCTCCCATGATGTATGCCATCGGCATGCCGGAAAGCCTCATTGATAAAAGTTCTAGTGCCTTGTCCCTGATGCCATCATCAATTTCGTTGTTTGACTCAGTAATCTGATGCACATCATCTAATCCCGTTACTAGTCGGATGATGATACGTGCATCTATACTGTCGATTTTTGCCAGCAGTTCCCGTCTAAGCTCTGAAAGTCTCACGCTTCTCTCAAGGCCTCTTCTCCTGCAGCCAGTCTGAGAGCATCTATGAGCTCATCGAGTTCTCCTTCCATTATTGAGTCAAGTTTATAGAGAGTCAGGTTTATTCTGTGGTCGGTGACCCTGTTTTGAGGGAAGTTATAAGTGCGGATACGCTCTGATCTGTCTCCTGAACCTACCATGCTGCGTCTTGCATCCGCTCTTTCTTTCTGTTTCTTTGCCTCTTCCATCTCATAAAGCCTTGAACGAAGAACCCTCATGGCCTTTGCCCTGTTCTTGATTTGGGATTTCTCGTCCTGACAGATTACGACAAGACCTGTCGGAATATGTGTAAGTCGTACGGCAGAATCCGTTGTATTGACACACTGTCCACCTGGACCGCCAGCTCTCATTACATCAACTCTGAGATCTTCAGGTCTTATTTCGATGTCTGTCTCTTCAGCTTCAGGAAGTACTGCAACCGTTATTGCAGATGTATGAATTCTTCCACCTGATTCAGTTTCCGGTACACGCTGCACACGATGAACTCCTGATTCGAAGCGGAGATGTCCATAGACATCCTTGCCAGCTACAGATACGACAATTTCCTTGAAACCGCCGATGCCGGATTCACTTGATGACATTATTTCCATCTTCCAGTGCTGTTTTTCTGCATAGTGGGAGTACATGCGGAAAATATCTGCAGCGAATAGCGAAGCCTCATCTCCGCCTGTTCCTGCTCTTATTTCCATGATGATGTTCTTGCCTTCAAGAGGATCTGGCGGAATAAGAAGGATTCGGCATTCCTTCTCCTTTGCCTTTATCTCTTCTTCTAGATTCTGAAGCTCTTCCTTTGCCATTTCCACAAGTTCTGCATCGGATTCGGCTTTAATCATCTCCCTTGAGTCTTCAGCCTGCTTTTCCAGGTCTTTCAGCTCAGTAAGGCTCTCAACAACAGGCGCAAGATGCGAGCGTTCCTGCATCAGTGTTTTATATAAATTCATATCATTCAGGGCCTCTCCGGAGAGCTTTTTATCCAGCTCATCCAGCTGAGTCCTGAAACCATCAAGCTTATCTGTTAAATCGGACATATTAATATCTTTATCATTTTATGACTTTATCGAAAAGCTCTTCTCCATATTCCTTGAGTCTGAGAAGGATTTCCTTCTCTTTGTAGTCTGTATCGACGCTCTCAAGCTTCTCCTGTACTGATCGCATATACAGCTCATATGTAGGAGCTCCTTCAACAGGTGGGTTTATAAGACGGAGTGCACAGAAATTCTTCCAGCTTTCCTTGTCTTTTTCTGATAGCACTTCAGGCCAATTGCGTGCGACCTGTCTCCACAGAAGTTTATGGTATTTATCATCTTCAAAAAGATGTTCTCCCTTATTCAGCTTCTCTTCCGGTTTCATTGCCCTGATTGAAGCCATCACGCCCTTGTCATGGTCTGATGGAAAACTGTTATAAATTGTCAGGTCAGGATCCTTTGCGCTTTCCTCGTAAGGCTCTCTTGCAGCTAGAATTGACTCCTTCTTGAGTACAGGGGAATTTATGGCCTGACTTGCTTTCTGCCAGATCCATGACTTCGTAAATCCCAGTCTTTCCTCGCTTTTGCTGTCAAGCGTGTTTATCGGAGCAATGAATGGAGCACGGTTTATCATAAGTCTCATGATACCCGTTTCCTGATAAGTTCCTTTTGCACTTTCTGGAATCTCATGTGTGAGATCGAAACAATAGAGCGCTGCAGACTTTTCAGCTTCAAAGAAAAGAGGAAGAAGCGGATGAGTGTTTCCTCTTTCAGATACAAACAATGGGCAGGTGTGCAGAAAAGGTATGTGATTGAGAACCTTGATTTCCTTTGCAATCTCATTCTTTGAGCGATGGTCCATTGCCCATTGGAAGAGTTTTGGCTGTTTTTCCTTTATGAGCTTTGCTACTGCAATTGTAGCTCTTACGTCTACAAGTGCATCATGCGCTCCGATTTGCTCGATGCCATTCTCCTCAGTCAGGTCCGTAAGCTTGAATGATGGTGCATTTGTCTCACTGTTCAGAATCGAGAAGTTTATCCCATCCGGTCTCAGGTCTCTTGTTGCTCTTACAAGGTTAATGATGTCCCATCTGGAGCATCTGTTGCGATATTCACGCTCAAATGGGTCATACAGGTTACGATATAATGTTGATCTGATGACTTCATCATCAAAATTGATACTGTTGTAGCCGACTGTTATCGTCTCTGGAACCATGAATTCTGCGCGCAGGCGTTCAATCATGTCGGCTTCTGTCATTCCTTTCTCATTCACTTCCTGTGGCGTGATTCCGGTGATAAGGCAGGAGTCTGGAGAAGGCAGGTAATCAGGGGAGAGCTTTGCATAGAGAACTATCGGTTCTCCAATCTGATTGAAATTCATATCTGTCCGGATTGCAGCGGCCTGTGCAATCCTGTCATAGCGGGGATTCAGTCCGAATGTCTCAAGGTCATACCAGAGGAAAGTTTTCATACTCTAGAATATATCATGAATCATCCAGTCAGAACACATGTGCATGATTGCAAAAGTGGAATGCGGCGTTCGCATCCCACCTTTGTTTCTATCATTCGTGATGGCACTGTCCGTGATGACCGCATGTATGCTCACCATCATTATGATGGCAGCTTGCTTCCGGATCGTATTCAAGCTTTCCTTCTGCAAAAGCCTTTGCAGCTTCATCTGCGTCTCCAGATACACCAGGAAATACTTCGATGCCATAACTGGAGAGCGCAGTTCTTGCTCCTCCTCCGATTCCGCCAGCTATGAGTGCATTTACTCCCTGTTCGTGAAGAAACGGAGCCAAGGCAGCATGTCCTCCTGTCTCTACGGCACTTACATCCTTTTTGTTTATTATCTTGCCGTTATCAATTGTATAGATTCTGAATGTCTCCGTTCTTCCGAAGTGCTGGAATACGGAACCCGTCTGTTTATCAAAAGTAGAAGCAATTATCATGAAAAACTCCTTTATTAACTTCCATATAATATAATCTTAATTGCCCATATCGTGAACAAAGTCTAAACTCTGAACGATTATGAAGGATTCAAAAAAAGAGATATTCTCATGGGCACTGTATGATTGGGCGAACAGTGCTTTTGCAACGACTGTGATGGCAGCATTTTTCCCCATCTTCTTTTCGCAGTACTGGTCATATGGTGGAGATAGCGTGACAAGTACGTTTTTTCTGGGGCTTGGCAACTCCATAGAATCTCTGATAGTGGCCATAGGTGCACCAGTTGTCGGTGCAATTGCCGACAGAGGAAGTTACCGGAAGAAACTGTTGATTATGTTCGCTTTTCTGGGAGCTGTAATGACTAGCGCCCTCTTTTGGGTTGCCATGGGTTTGTGGCCGGTGGCAATGGTTCTTTACATTGTAGCCAATATCGGATTCGCAGGAGCAAATACACTTTACGATTCGCTTCTTCCCGCCGTTGCTTCAGAGAAAAAAGTTGATTTTGTCTCCTCACTCGGTTATAGCCTCGGGTATATTGGAGGTGGACTTCTGTTCCTCCTCAATGTCCTGATGTATCTGTTTCCGTCATTTTTCGGACTTGCAGATGAGATTGCAGCTGTCAAGGTCTCATTCCTGATGGTCGGTATTTGGTGGATTGTATTCTCCCTTCCTCTTTTTATTTTTGTAAAGGAACCAGAAGGGGAGAATCTAAGTCTTTCGACAGCAGTTAAAGATGGTTTCGGTGCTGTGAAGAAAACACTGTCTTCACTCAAGAAGCTAAAGAATACCGCACTCTTTCTTGTCGCTTACTGGTGTTACATTGATGGTGTTGATACTATTATCCGCATGGCCACAGATTATGGAACGGCTCTCGGATTCTCTTCCTCAAGCCTTATTGTTGCACTGCTTATCACTCAGTTCGTGGCATTTCCTTCTGCACTTCTTTACAGTTTCTTTGGGCATAAGATAGGAATAAAGAAAGCGCTTCTTGTTGCGATTGCTGGTTATGCCGTCATTGCATGTTTTGGATTCTTTATGACAAACGAGACTCAGTTCTATATTCTCGCAGTCTGCATTGGTCTTTTCCAGGGTGGTATACAGGCTCTTTCCCGTTCGTTCTATTCACGCCTTATACCGGAAGCTCAGTCATCACAATTCTATGGATTTTTCAATATGCTGGGAAAATTTGCTGCTATCATAGGTCCTCTTCTTATTGGAGTTGTTTCTCTTATCACGGGCCAGCAGCGTTATGGAATTCTTTCTCTGATCATTCTCTTTGTTGCCGGTGGAATTCTTCTTTCTAAAGTTGATGAAAAGAATGTGGCTGATGATTTAAAGGCATTTGAGAGCCTGAATTGAGCATTTATCGTTGCATAGTGCTTTTCTCATTGCTAGAATTATTTCCGGAATGGAGGACTGACAATGAGAAAGGCACTTGCTTTTATCATGGTTTTTTTTGTCTTCTGTTGTTCTGTGTTATGTGCCTCTGAGGGCTTTGCTTCTGCCTTGAACGGAGCTTATGATGGAGTGCTGTCTGCTATAGCGTCCTACCTTTCAGAGCCTAAGATAACATTGCAAGGGGTTAGTTTGAGAGGAGGAAACGGATTTGTGCCGTTTCTTATTTCCTTCGTGCGTTCAGATGTTTCCACTTATATGGATTCCCTGTCCTTTTTTGGTAATGAAGGCAGTTTTGTTTCAGATGGGACAACACTGGTACCTCTTACGCAGATGCTTAGTACAGAGATTATTAAGAAACATTTGCAGCTTGGGGAGTTTGAGCAGGGGGATGTAATACTCGATGGATCTGTTAGACTGCTTGAATGGTCTGGAGCTGGGGTGGAGGACGTGGACGATGATTGGACAGGCCTTCATGCCAGATTCTCACTCTCCTTGATGGCTACCGGAAATCTGTGTCAGGATGGTGTTATCATTGAAGGCTTAATAAGTGCAGAGGGAAGTGAGAACATGACGATGACAATCAGAACAGAAAGCCTCAAAGTCAATGATGAAACAACAAGTGCTGTACCGATCGTCCTGTCGTTCGGCAGTTAGGAGGTTATATGGATAAGACTGAAGATTTTCTGAAGAGGCACATGCTCGCAGCCTCTTCTGTTGATGCTGATAAGACATTGGATTTTATTCTCTCAGAGATGGAGAAGGGTCTTGAAGAAGAGAACGGCAGTTCTCTGCAGATGATTCCCACATATGTATCCCCTGATGATGCAGATATTGTTCCTGGGAAAAGTGTCATTGTAATGGATGCAGGCGGAACTAATTTCCGTACATGTCTTGTCACTTTCGATGATAACAAACAGCCTGTCATCTCTGATTTCCAGAAGGTCGGAATGCCGGGTATCAAAGAGGAGGTAAGTGCTTCGGATTTCTATTCAATCCTTGCGGATAACATTGAGCGTCTTATAGACAAGAGCGACAGAATCGGATTCTGCTTTTCCTATGCCGCAACAATAACCAAGGATCATGATGGTATTCCTATTGTCTTCTCAAAGGAAATAAAAGCTCCTGAGGTCATTGGAAAACCTCTTGGAAAGAATTTGCTGGCAGAATTGGAAAGACGTGGTCATGATGTTGCAGACAAACGCGTTGCTGTTGTCAATGATACAGTAGCTACATTACTTGCTGCAAAAGCTGGTCGCCCGGATAACGCTTCATCGTATATCGGGTTTATTCTCGGAACGGGTACAAACACTGCTTATACAGAGAAAAACAGTGCTATTGCCAAGATTTCAGAGATGGATGGCCGAGAAATTGTAAATGTCGAGTCTGGTTGTCTTGCTCTTGAGCTTGGGGATTTGGATAAGGAATTCGTAAGCGGAACTAAAGATCCTGCTAAATACTGGTTCGAAAAGAAGATAAGTGGTGCATATCTGGGGCCTTTCGCCGCTCATGTTATTGAGGCTGCAGTTAAAGAAGGTGTCCTTACTAAAGCTTTTGGGGAGCGGTTCAAGACCATTCTTCCTCTCGACACAACACGTATGAGCCACTATCTTGAGGATTGTCACAATCCGGATTACGACCTTGTCAAAGTTGTCGGTGACAACGAAGAAGATGCTGCTGCCCTGTATAGAATCATCAAGGCGGTGATTGAAAGAGCTGGTAAGTTGACTGCCATCAATCTGACAGCTGCGGTGCTTCGTTCTGGTGAAGGGAAGAATCCAAGGCTTCCTGTCGTCATAAATGCAGACGGTACGACTTTCTATAAGACCGCATTCCTTGAATTCTACACAAAACTCTATCTTGATGAGCTTCTTGAGAAGAAGCATGGCAGATACTATGAGATGGTGAGAATTGACAATTCTCCGACTTTAGGTGCTGCTATTGCAGGTCTTGCTATCTGATGGCTGTTCTGGCTATTCACGATTTATCATGTTATTCAAAGTCATCACTGACAGTTGTCATTCCTGTTCTGGAAGCGCTGTCAGTGGAGACTGCTGTCCTTCCTACCGCAATCCTCTCAACGCAGACCGATGGATTTGATGATCTATATATTGAGGACAAACATGCTGCGATGAAGGAGATAATGAAGCATTTTAAATCTCTTCATCTTTCCTTTGATGGGGTTTATTCCGGATTTCTCGGTTCTGCTGATGAGATAGAAACCGTAATCGACGCCATTTCTTCTTTTCCAGGGCTTGCATTTGTCGATCCTGTAATGGGGGATAACGGGAAATTGTATCAGACCGTGGATGATGATCTTTGTGCCTCGATGATACATCTTGTAAAGAAAGCAGATATCATCACACCGAATTTCACAGAAGCAATGATTCTCACCGATATGAATGATGGATATAAGCCGCAGAATCAGAGAGCCATAAAGGATCAGATAACAGTTTTGAGGTCTTTGGGACCAGAGCGGGGTGTAATCACTGGTATTCCTCTTCAGGCTGGAGGCCTTGGAAATGCAGCCTGGGATGGGGATGAGATAAGGCTTTTTCAGTATGAGGACGAAGAGGTTTCTTATCCGGGTTCCGGAGATCTCTTTGCATCGCTTCTTTTCGGTCTGGTCGTAAAAGGTGATAGTTTCTTTGGCTCTGTTGCCCATGCAACGTCAATTGCCACTATTGCTGTAGCGGAAGCAAAGAGGACAGGAAGGGAAAAGAGACGAGGGATACTTCTTGCTCCGGTTATGAATGAAATCAGACGGAGAATGCTGTGAAGATTCTTATCGTTGCCTCGGATAAATCTGAATTGAAAGCTTTTCCCGATAAATTCATAAAAATAGCTTCAGGGGTGGGGCCGGTGCTCTCTTCTGCTTTCACGGCATTTGCAATTGCAGAGCACCATCCTGACATAGTTTTCTCTGTTGGGAGTGCCGGAAGTGCTGGAAAATTGAGAATCGGCGACTGTATCTCTTTTTCCCGTGTAATCACACCTGATTCTGATATCTCTGCATATGGACTTGAGAAGGGATACACGCTGACAAGCGACAGGAAGAAACTTGGAGCCATCCCTCTTGATGGGAATTCTGATTATATTCTTTCTTCTTCAGGAACTTTTGCGGCAAAATCAGGAGAAGGAAATCTTTTCTTCGATGCTGCAGATATGGAAGCATATGGAGTCGCTCTCTCTTCCTCTCTGAAAGGTATTCCCTGTTATGCTGTCAAAATCATCACTGATTTGATTGGCAATCATGTGAATCTTGGGACTTATGGATATACGCTGCGTCAGCTCAGGACTCTGCTTCCCGAGAAGGTTGAGGAAGTCTTGTCGGCTCTATGAGTTTTGCATATTCGCTTACCGGATGCTCTGCAAGTAGCTTTGCCCAGCCATCCAGTGTCTCTTTGTTTTTTTCATACATGTCTTCTGCTGCTTTCATTAACGTATTGATGCTTTCTTTTCCTGTCTCATCCAATCTTATCTTCCTTTCAAGTACTGGTGCCCAGATTCGTGAGTAGCTTGTGGCCGGAATGGATGGAAAGACAAAATCCGTAAGTGATGACTGTGCATTCTGGAAGACTTTTGAAATCTGTCCTCCCCAACCAGTGATGCCTCCAAGATTCTGTTCTTGTGTGGATTTATAAACAGGAGTTCCTGTCGATAATGAAAGTATATGATATTCAGCGTCCCCATAAAGATTATGGGCAAGTGTGTAAGCAACCGGTGTCGGGTTGTTGGCTGCAATTCCACCATCAATCAGATGGAGTCTCTTCCCTTTGTATTCCTTGATGAATTCCGGGAAATAGAGAGGCGCTGCCGTACTGGCTCTTGTTCCTTCCCATATTCTGAAATCTTGGTGTTCCCAGTTTGTAATCGGATATATAATTCCGGAATCGGTAGAATATGATAAAAGAACAGTTGGAATCATCAATTCTCCCATATTCTTTTCTCCATAGAGTTTCTTCAGAAAACTCTCATATTCAGAACCACTGTATTTATCTGAGAAAATTGGTCCCAGGATAGCGCTTACTCCGCGTTGTGGGAAAATCTTCTTACCGTTTTCCGTGTAGAAGGATACATAGCTGTCTGGGGAGGAAGATGGTCTGATCTTTCCTCTTTCAATTCTATGTGTCCTTTTCCTGAAAAGCCGCTTTTCAATTACTTCATCGTAAACCGGAATAGTATTGATGTCCTCTTCTTGAAAGAGTGTACCATCTACTGGAATGGACAGAGCTGCTGCAATAAGGGCGCCGGTGCTGGTTCCTGCGATAAGATCAAAATGTGAATACAGAGGACGTTCATCGCCTAGCTTTCTCAGCTCTTTATTGAGCATCTGGAGAATGTATGCAGGTATTATTCCCCTCATTCCGCCGCCATCTATCGCCAGAATGAACCTTTTTCTTTTTTCTCCCCCTTGCTGCTTCCAAAATACCATATTCCAATTCTCATCAAAGCATGTGAGATGGTCAATAATCATACTTCCTGATAAAATATCTCTATGGATTATTCATCTTGTGAGCTTTGCCCGAATCTTTGCCGTGTCGACAGGAGAACTGCTCTTGGTGTATGCCGTCAGAGCGATAAAGTACGTATTGCCTGGTCTGGACTTCATCGTGGAGAGGAACCGCCAATTACCGGTGAACATGGTTCTGGGATGATTTTCTTTACAGGTTGCCCTCTTCATTGCCCATATTGTCAGAATAGGCAGATTTCAGGCTCTGATGGACTTAATATCGGGATTGACATCACAGATGAAGAACTTACACGCCTGATGCTTTCTCTTGAGGAGAATGGCGCTGCGACGTTGAATCTCGTAACTGGTACGCACTTCATACCATCTATAATCAAGGCTTTGAAGAGTGCAAAAAAGGAGGGTTTCTCTCTGCCTGTTGTGTGGAACAGTTCTGGCTATGAGAGGGTAGAGGCCCTGAGTGAGATTGATGAGTATATTGATATATACCTTCTGGACTGTAAGACCCTGTCAAAAAAAACTGCATCGAGATTCTGCGGAAGGGAAAAATACGCAGAAACCATAATTCCTGTGATGGAGGCAATAAAAGCCTGGCATCCGCATACAGACCTGGAGAAAATGAAGGGTACGCTCTTAAGGCATCTTGTATTTCCTGGAGAACTTGAATCGACTTTCCAGTTCCTTGAATATTTTTCCCGGCATTATAAGGATAATTTCTATCTTTCACTCATGACACAGTTCGTTCCTCCAAAAGGGAATCCTGGTTTTTCTCCGTTGTCTGAGGATGAATATGATTCCCTTGTTGAGGCCATGGAGACATTGGGCATCGATGACGGTTTTATGCAGGATCCGTCGGATGATGACATCCTCTGGATCCCTGATTTTACAAGAGACAGGCCATTTCCTGAGCCTTTTGCAGATCCAGATCCTTATTTCCTATCTCTTAAAGGGAGATGATTGTACCTTCAAAAGGCTCATCTGAGAGGATTGCCCTTGTATTTTCTATGTTTCTGCCATCAGCGGCGATGACTGTCATGCCGTTTTCCTCTGCAAGTCTGGAGGCAATTGGATCAAAAGGTGCATTCAGTCCAGGATTCCATTCATTTCCAACCATCGCCCTGAAATCTTTCCAGGATATTCGGTCAATAGGCTTTGCTTCTGGATTTTTCCGTGGGTCATCCGTATAGACTTTCTTGATATTTGAGAGATTGATGACCTTCTTTCCTCCGAAACGCTTTGCAAGATATACAGCATCGGTATCTGTTGAGAAACCTGGTTTCCATCCCCCTGCAACAAGCACCCTGCCTGTGAAGGAAACTTCTGGAGCTGTCGGATCTGTTACAACATCATCCTGGCAGAAGTCACTGAACACAGCTCTTAAAAGCATCGCATTGAGATGTGTTGCCTTTATTCCAAGCCAATCCTGCAATTCTACAGGTGCCGTGGAATTGATTTTTCTCAATGCTTCCTGATAAACACGAGCAGGTGCACCTCCGCCAGCGACGAATACAAGTCTTTCATCCTTGTTCTCTTCGAGATGGGCAGAAATCATTGCCTTAAATGAGGCGAGAAAATCATAATCGACTTTATCCGGGGAGATTATCGAACCTCCAACCGATAATACTGTGAGTTTCATAGTTTTATTTTACAGAAGTTTGCCGGGGCTGTCACTCGTAGCGTATATCTATCAGGAGGTTACCGATGAATGAATTAAACAGCGTCCTCATCGAGGGTACGCTTCTGGACGAACCGAAAAGGATTTTACTGGCAGAGACGGAGGAGAGTGTCAGGCTTGTGAAATTCGATATCGCCAGCAACCGGTACTATATGGACAGGAAAGGAGAGAAAGCAAAGGAGACTGTATTCATTTCAGTACAGTGCTGGGGAGAACTTGGAGAAAAGTGCATCTCTATACTAAAAAAGGGGATGAAGGTGAGAACAGTTGGAAGGCTTCGATTATGCAGGTGGGTTTCAAATGATGGATCTACGCGGCGCACTATAGAGATTGTGGCAAATCATCTGGAATTCAGACGTTCAAAAGCCGGCTCTACAAAGGCAGAGACAGAAATTCTGGAAGATAGTGCAAACGAAGCTGAGCAAACCAGTGAAGCTGAAGTGTTCTATGCATTCTGATTTCAGGGCTGTCAGTTTAATCTGGCAGCCATATATACACTGAATAGTCTAATTTCACGACTGAAATGTCCTATATTCCTGCCAATATCATTCATTGTATGAGAAAGTTTCTTTGTATTCTGGTAACTGTATTCATGCTTCTCCCGCTTGTTGCAGGAGGAAACTCTGAGACGGCTTCGGTTAATGCCGATGGAACTGTTAATATTGATTTCTGGTACGCTGCTGCTGTTACAGAAGCCGGCCCTATTCCTGAAGACTGGGTCGGATATGATATCATCCGCGATAAGCTGGGAATCAATCTCACTCTCACAATGCTTCCATCAAGCGATCAGGATCAGGATGTGAAGCTTCAGGCAGCTGGCGCCGCGAATTCTCTGCCAGACCTGATGATGATTGTAAACCGTCCTGTTCTTACAAACCTTGTGGACCAGGGTCTCATTGCCTCCCTTGATGATGATTTCGTCGCCCAGATACCGGAGTGGGAAGCCAAATATGAAGATCAGGATTCTATAAACTATACTCTTATCGATGGTACTCGCTATGGCCTTGCAAAGGGGTCTTCTACTATTGGTGTTGAACTTCTTTGTATCAGGAAGGACTGGCTTGATAACCTTGGACTTGATGTTCCAAAGACGCTGGACGAATTCTTTGATGTTCTCTATGCATTCACATATGACGACCCTGATGGCAATGGCCTCGATGATACATATGGATATGGTGCATTTATTGAGACAACAAGTACATATAAGGGATATCCAGGCGCAAGATTCTGGCCTATCATGGGTGCTTTTGATGTCCCCGGTCTATGGGATTTCACAGAGGGTAACGTAGGTCTTTCTTTCCTTGAGCCAGGTTTCTATGATTTCATGCAGTTTGTAAAGAAGATGCAGAGCGAAGGCGTTATCGATCCTAACTGGATGTCTTATAAGAAGGACGATTTCCGCGCTGCATGGAAGCAGGGAAAATTCGGTGTTATGTATGAGTCCTGGGCAGCTCTCTCTGCTGAGTCAAACTATGCACCGTTTGATGCCAATTTCCCAGATGGTGAGTGGATCGCACTTGATCCTCCAGTAGGACCGGATGGATCTGCTTACGTGGGTGCTTTAGACAAGACTTATCGTATTCTTGCCATCTCTCAGAAGGCAAAGGACAATGGCAAGATGGAAGCATTGGCAAAGCTCATCAACTGGCTTGGTACTGACGAGGCATATTATCTTCTTGGATATGGTGTTGAAGGTGAGAACTATGTATTCGACGAAAATGGAAATCCTTCAGTTGGCGACCTTGGAGAGAACTCCTATACCGGAGGAGTCGGACAAGTCATGACTCAGCTTAGGAACATCGTCTATACAAATACGAATGAAGAGACAGCGATAAGATTCCCTGATTACATTGCTGCAACCTCACAGAAGGTCATGTCACCTATACAGTTTGCCCTTGCTGCAGAAAAGGGACCTTGGAAGAATGCTGTAGGTTCAGGAAGAATGCCGACTCCATCCGGAGATGTCCAGCGTTTCTACGAGCAGGGTATGGCAGAGTTCCTTGCAGGACAGAGAGAGCTTACTCCTGAAAGCTGGCAGAAATTCATCGATGATTTCATGAAGGTCGGAGGAGAGGCCTGGAATCAGGAAGGTGTTGATTACATCACAACAAATAATCTTGTCATTGCTGACTGACAGTTCAATGTTCTACCGGGGGCAGTGACCCCCGGTTTGTTTTGAGAAAACAATATGAGTGAAATGTATACTAAAACAGCACCGGAATCTTCCGGTATAAGGTCCAGAGTCATTATCGAGGCCATTCAGAAACTGAATGCTGAAGGCGTTCCGATTCATAGTTTTCTTGTGCTTCGCAAGAAAAATATCGTAGCAGAAATCTACTGGAAGCCCTGGAATAGAAATAGCCTGCACAGAATGTATTCTGTAACAAAGAGCTTTGTATCTCTTGCTATCGGTTTTCTTGCAGATGAAGGGAAAATCACGCTCGATGATCATATAGCTTCTTACTTTCCCGAGTATCTTCCGGATCCTGTTCCTTCAGAAATTTCTGAAATGACAATCCGTGACATGCTCATGATGCGTACATGTCATCGCCGTACTGCATATAAGGAAGGGGCCATTAACTGGAACTATGTGCCCTCGTATTCAGATAACTGGGTGAAATCATTTTTCCAGATACCGCCAGATCATGAGCCCGGAGCCTTTTTCATTTATGATACATCTTCTCCACAGACTCTTGCTGCCTTGGTTGAGAAGCTCACCAGGATGAAGATGCTTGATTACCTCAGAACTAAGATACTGGATAGAATCGGGGTATCCGCAGATGCCTATATACCGGCAGAACCTGCTGGCGTGTCTATGGGTGGCTGTGGCCTGATGATGCGGCCAATTGACCTACTTGCTGTCATGGATTTCGTAAAAGATGGGGGAAGAGGACTGCTTTCTTCTGAATATCTTTCAGAGGCAACTTCTGCTCTCTCTGAAACAGAAACGGGGTCTGCAGGAAATTATCCGGATCAGAAAGCTGGATATGGTTACCAGTTCTGGAGAATGAGCCACGATGCATATGCCATGCTTGGCATGGGAGCACAGTATGCCATTGCAGTTCCATCAAAGGATATGGTTATTGTCACTACGGCAGATACGCAGGCTGACAAATCATGGGAAAAAACTATTCTGTCTGTTATCTGGAAAATCGTTGACAGTGCAGAAGACAATCCTCTTTCTGAGGATTCAGAAAGCTATGATGAACTTCTGTCTTTCTCTTCAGATCAGTCCATTCCTGTATCAAAAGGCGAATGGAACAGGGCGATTGCAGATAAGCTTGATGGAAAGGTGATAAGCTTTCCAGAGAATATGCTTTCTCTTGAATCTGTTTCTTTTAAGTTCTCAGAAGATGCGGGCTCCATCAGGATGATGAAAGCAGGGGATGAATACAGTTTCACTTTCGGGTATGGAAGGAATATCAGGAATGATTTTCCTGTCAAAGTTCTTTCTCCTTGCCATGTATCCGGTGGCTGGCTGCGTGATGGGACACTTTCAATATTCGTCCAGTTTTCAGGAGAAGAACTGGGAACGCTCAAAC
>CALXYN010000033.1 GCA_944392975.1 uncultured Spirochaetaceae bacterium
ATACTGCAGCACTGTCGCCTGCATGTATTCCTGCAGCTTCAATATGCTGGAGAATTCCGCCGATATAGACGGATTTTCCATCTGATACTGCATCCAGGTCATACTCGAATGCATCCTCAAGGAACTGGTCGACAAGCACCGGAGAGTCAGGGGAGACCGTAACTTCCGGTTTCTTTATGAATTCCTCAAGACCTTCATCATCATAGGCGATGAACATCGCTCTTCCGCCAAGTACGAACGATGGACGAAGGAGTACAGGAAATCCGATTTCATGAGCTTTATCCTTGATTTCGCTGATACTTCCAGCACTTCTGTTTTCCGGCTGCCTAAGATTCAGTTTCTTTACAAGAGCAGAGAAGAGCCCTCTGTCTTCTGTTTCATCTATGCTGGAAAGTGATGTACCGATAATATGAGCGCCATTTTTTTCAAGCTCTGCTGCCATATTCAGCGGAGTCTGCCCACCAAGCTGTACAACTACATCCTTTGTGCCTTCTTTTTCCATGATTGCAAGGACATCTTCCGCTGTCAGCGGAGAGATATAAAGTCTGTCAGATGTGTTGTAGTCAGTGGAGACAGTCTCCGGGTTGCTGTTAATCATGACAGTTTTTCTGCCATGGCGTCTGAATGCTTTTGAAGAGAGTGTGCAACAGGTGTCAAATTCAAGTCCTTGTCCGATTCTGTTTGGTCCGGACGCTATGATGATGACCGCTTTCTCTCCAAGGCCTTCACCCTCATCTTCCTCGCCGTATGATGTGTAGCAGTAAGGAGTGAGCGCTTCGAACTCTCCTGCACATGTATCAACATAATGGCGCGAGCAGACAAGATGCTCTGGCCTCTTGCAGCCTGAGAGCTCTTCAATATGCTTGTCTGAAAGTCCAGCCTGTTTTGCCTTGAGATACAGTTCCTTTGTGAGATTTCCCTTTTCAAGTTCATCCTCAAGCATCTTTTCTTCCATCAGGAGCGACAGAAAGTAGATATCGAAACCTGTGATTCTTGAAAGTTTCTCGAGGTCTGTTTCTCCCTTTTTTATAGCTGTGAAAGCCGCAAGGTAGCGGAGAGGGTGGGCAGAACGGAGAAGAAGATCTGCATCGTATTTTTTCTCATCAAGTGGAACGATGCCTTCAAGTTTCTGCTCTGAAGACCTGAAAGCCTTGTTCATTGCTTCCAATGCAGTGCGGCCCAGTGCGAGTGTCTCTCCGACAGATCTCATCTGGGTTCCCAGTGCAGATGCCTCAAGAGGGAACTTCTCGAGTTCGAAACGCGGGACTTTTACTGCAACATAGTCGAGTGCAGGTTCAAAACATGAGACAGATTCTCCTGTAATCTCGTTCTTCACTTCATCAAGACTGTATCCGACAGCAAGTTTTGCAGAGATCCTGGCAATAGGGAATCCTGTTGCCTTACTTGCAAGTGCAGAGGATCTGGAGACACGTGGGTTCATCTCTATGACAATCATCCTTGAATGATCTGGTGAGAGTGCGAATTGTACGTTTGAGCCACCGCAATCGACACCGACGGCGCGCAGGATTTCAATGGAAGCTGTCCTCATTTTCTGATACTCGCGGTCATCCAGTGTCTGTATCGGGGCAATTGTGATGCTGTCTCCAGTATGTACGCCCATTGGATCCACATTCTCGATGGAACAGACAATGATTGCATTATCCTTCCTGTCGCGCATGACCTCCATCTCGAATTCCCTCCATCCGATGAGGGATTCCTCTATAAGTATCTCTCCGACTGGACTGATTTGCAGTGCATGCTCGCAAAGCGGAATGAAATCTTCTTCTTTTTCTGCAATTGATCCGCCCATGCCACCAAGTGTGAATGAAGGGCGGATAATCAATGGAAGTGGTATGTCCTTCTTGATTGCAAGTGCTTCCTCAATATTATGAGCAACTCCGCTTCTTGCGCTCTCATAGCCAAGTGATGAGATGATATCCTTGAATTTGCCGCGGTCCTCTGCTTTCTCGATAGCTTCTGCAGAGGCTCCGATAACCTTTACGCCATATTTGTCGAGTATGCCGGCTTTCTGCAGTTCCATTGTCAGATTGAGTGCAGTCTGGCCTCCCATTGTAGAGAGAATTGCATCCGGTCCGACCTGATCAAAGATTCTTTCAATGTATTCTTTTTTCAGAGGTTCAAGGAAAATATGGTCTGCAAGTCCATGAGTGGTCATGACAGTTGCTGGATTTGGGTTGATGAGGGAGACTTCATAGCCTTCTTCTTTCAGTGCCCTGACTGCCTGATTTCCTGAGTAGTCGAACTCACAGGCCTGGCCGATGACAATAGGGCCAGATCCTATTACAAGTATGTGGTGGATATCATCTCTTCTCATCTTGCTTTCTCCATGAAGACATCGAATATTGCCTCAGCTTCTTCCGGTCCGGGTGAGGCTTCAGGGTGGAACTGTACGCTGCGAACATTAAGGCTTTCATCGTAGAGCCCTTCAACGGTGTTGTCGTTTGCGTTCTCGAACCATATTGAAGTTGTTTCAGGAAGCGATGAGCGTACAGTCATGAATCCATGGTTCTGAGCCGTGACAAAAGTCTTACCGGTGATTGTGTCGCGCACAGGATGATTCGATCCATGATGCCCGAATTTCATCTTCTCTGTTTTCCCGCCGATAGCTATCGTTATGATCTGATGGCCGAGGCAGATTCCTTCTATCGGAAGTTTCCCGATCAGGGATCTGACAAGGGAGACAGCATCGTGGAGCAGGGCAGGATCTCCAGGCCCGTTTGACAGAAAGAGTGCATCCGGATTGTCTTTAAGAATCTCATCTGCTGTGACTGTGTGAGGAAAAAGCGTTACGGATGCGCCTCTTTTATACAGACAGTTGATGATTGAGCGTTTGATGCCGTAGTCAATAAGGGAAAAATGCTTTTTGGGATTTTTAGGAGCTTTCTCGAAGCCTGTTCCAAGCTCCGGATTTGTTATTGCCTTGTGTACAGAGACACCATCGATGAGGTCTCTTTCTGTAATCTCCGGAAATGTTGCAAGAAGTTCTTCTGCTTCTTTCCTCTTATCCTCTGTAAAGATTACAGCATTCTGTGAACCGTAAGTCCGAAGATGCAGGGTCAAAGCACGGGTATCAACGCCTTCGATTCCTGAGATTCCCTCTTTCTTCATGAATTCATCGAGAGTGATGCGTCCTTGCTGAACAGGTCCTCTGTAGAGCTTCTTCACCACAAGGGCTGACGCTTTGATGCTGTCACTTTCATTATCATCTGCTGTGATTCCGTAATTGCCTATCATCGGGCTTGTCATTGTGACAATCTGCCCGGCATACGATGGGTCGGTGAGGATTTCCTGATAACCAGGGATACCTGTATTGAAGACAACTTCTCCAATACTTGCTTCATTCTCAGCGCCAAAGGCTGTTCCTCTGAATTCCGTACCATCTTTCAGTTTGAGTATTGCCTGTCTTTCCATCTTTTTGGTCCATGGAATAGTACAGTGAATCGAAAGTCGTTATCAACGGATTTGAAACAAAAACAACATAGTGCAACAATTCTGCAACACTATTTCGATATCGTGATATTCCCAGAGCCGGAATGGATGTAGACTTCAGCCTCTTCCGGTCCTCCAGATTGCGTTCCATCTTCCCCGTAAAGACGGACTTTGCCGCTCTCGGTATTCCAGTTGATTGTCCTCTCTCCTGAGATGATATCAACATTGCCTGATACTGACTCAGCTGTGATTTTTCCATTACCGATGGGAACGATGTAGATTCCGCCACTTTCTGTTTCGCTCTCTACATTTCCGAGTATCCCGATAGCCCTTATATATCCTGCAATGTTGTGGATGCAGTTAGTTTCGGCAGTTGTATCTGTCATGATGATATTTCCGCTTTCGGATATAGCTTTGATTGCAGAAGCCGAAGTCTCTGTTATGAGCATGGAACCGCTTTTGGATGACAGGGACAGATTGTCAGACATTGTCTTTGATATTCCGATGTCCCCATTTGTCGTGTTGATTTCTATATTTTCAATGCGGAGCCATGATGGAATCGACACTTCAAGAATGCCACGGCCTTCAGTTGTGATGTTCACTCTGTTTCCGCTTCTTTCTATTTTTAGCTTGCGGGGAGGGTGTTTTGCAATGAGCATGTCGGCCCGGTCATCAGCCGCAACGAATACCGATGTCATTTCTGTATTTACGATGAGCTCGGTTGTCTCGGAGATGGGTAGAACAGTTTCCGGTTCAGTTTCTGAGATCAGCAGGCTGATAGTGAGAATGGCGGCTATGATAACCGCCAGTATAATGCAAGTTGCTATTCTCAGCCTGCTTGGTTGCTTCATCTTTCTCCCTTCCTGAAACGGTCGTCCCAGTCCTTTTCCTTGTCGAACTTCCTCTTCAGATCCTCGTATTCTTCATCAGCCTCTTCAAAGCTGACATCGATGGTCTCGCCATGTGTGTGCTTATCGATTATATCATTCTCTGTCTGCATTGGAAGAATAAGTGCCAGTGCAAGATAAATAGCAACACCAGGAAATATTCCGGTGAAGAGAACAATCAGTAAAACAATCAATCTTGTCATTGAGGGGTCGAGTTCCCTCCATTCTGCAAGCCCTGTCGCAACGCCGAAAATCTGTCCGCGAGGTGAGCGTGTCCATCTCTTTGTCTTCATTTCTCATCCCCCTCTTAAAGTCCTGCTTTCCTGCGGAGCTTTTCCAGCTCCTTCTCAACCTCATCGGATTTTTCCATATCCTCAAAGCTTTGTTCTATATCATTCTCGGCATTCATCCTGTCCACCTTGCTTTCGATATCGCTGAAACGAGCTTCTGTTGCTTTCCGCATTGATTCCCTGGCTTTCCTTTCATTGCGCGCTCTTTCCGCTCTCTCTTTCACGATGCGAAAACGTGCTTTTGACTCAGAGAGTTTGTCTTCCAGCGCAGAGATGTTCTTCCGGGCCTCCGATATCGTATTCCTGTTTTCCTCCAATAGTCGCTCAAGTCTCTCAGCTTCCTTTCTGGCCTGGATTTTCTCTCCCAGTGCCTCTCTTGCAAGATCCTCCCTTTCTTTCGAGACTGCAAGTATTGCTCTCTTTTCCCATCGTTCGGCAGCTTCCTTTGCCTCATTTACAGATCGTTCAAGCTTGGCGCCCTCTGCCATAGAGGCAGCGCAGGAGCTCTTGATATCTATAAGAGTATCTTCAATTTCCTGAATCATCATCCTGAGCATTTTCTCAGGGTCCTCTGCCTTGTCGAGCATGGCGTTCATGTTGGCATTTATAATGTCGATGAATCTTGAGAATATATTCATGGTTAACTCCTGCAGACCCTATGCAAAGATTATGCCAAAAACTTATGTATGTATATATCTTTTCAATTTGTGGTATTTATAACCTTGAAAAGGTATAATTCACCATATGGAAAGAGATGTCATAAGAGAAGGAATCGGCGAGAGCGAGGTATATCTGGATTTTATTGAATCCGTTTCAAGAGCAGCAAAAGTGGAGAGGCCTGTAATTCTTGTCGGTGAGCGTGGAAGTGGCAAGGAGCTTGCAGCCCGTAGACTTCATTATCTTTCCAGACGCTGGCAGGGGCCTTTGATTACTGTCAATCTTGCTTCTCTTCCAGAATCCTTGATTGAGACAGAGCTTTTCGGATATGAAAGTGGCGCTTTCACCGGTGCTCGCGGCACTAGAAAGGGAAGATTCGAGGAAGCAGAAGGCGGAACACTCTTTCTTGATGAAATTGGCCTTGTGCCGCTTAGTGTACAGGAGAAGATACTGCGTACCGTTGAATATGGTACTTATGAGCGGGTCGGATCGTCTGAGACAAGGAAAGCTGATGTGCGTATAGTATGTGCAACCAATGCCGATCTGCAGCGTCTTGCCAGGGAGGGAAAGTTCAAGGAGGATCTTCTCGACCGTCTTTCATTTGAGGTTTTATTTCTCCCTCCTCTTCGCGCAAGAGGAGAGGATATAATGCTTCTTGCAAACCATTTTGCAACCAGGATGGCTACAGAGTGCCAGCTTGAAGATATTCCGTATTTTTCTCCAGAAGCAGAGAAGAAGCTCAAAAGCTATTCCTGGCCGGGAAACATAAGAGAGCTGAAGAATACTGTGGAACGTGCTGTGTACAGAAGCCGTAGTCAGGAGATTGATGATATAGAATTCAACCCGTTCTTAAATCCCTTCCAGAAACTGGAAAAAGAGGATAAGGATGCGCCGTTTTCATCCTATTTTTTAAAGGATTATCCTTCAGTTCATGACGATGTCGATGTCTTTTTCCTGAGTAAAGCCCTCCGTGAAAGCGATGGCAATCAGCGAAGGGCGGCAGAAAGGCTTGGTATCACCTACGATCAGTTCAGAGGTGTTTACCGGAAACTCTCAGAGCGTATCAAGCTGGCCCTGAAGGAAGGATAATTGCAAGAAGCAGGTAAAGGGCTGCGACAGGAAAGAATCCAGTGAAAATCGCTGCTGCTATCCATATGCTCCTGACAAACCATACCGGCAGTGTCAGATAGCGGGCAATGCCTTCTGCGACTCCGAAGATGAGACCGTGAGGTACTCTTTGCAATTTCTTCTGATAGTCGTAATCACGCATGACCATTCATTTCCTCTTTGATGCGTTTCAGCTCTGTTTCAATGGCTTCATCCCTTTCCATTTCTTCAAAGGTAGGCTTTGCTTTTGTCTCCTTTTCCGCGATTGAGGCTTCAGCTTCCCACTTTTCGATCCTTGAATTCAGTTCTTCAAGCTTTGCTTGCCACTCAATGCCGGAGGCTTTCTCCATCGCCTTGTTCGCGCGGATTCGCTCTTTGGCGCTCTTGGCCCTTGCTTTCAATTCTGCTGACTTCGACTTCATTTCCTCCAGTTTGCTTTCAACTTTTGCAAGTGTCCCAGAAAGCGATGAGATGACTGATTCGAGGGAAGCTATCGTCCTTTCATCTTCCTTCCTGCCTTTGTCCATCTCAAGCTTGGCTTCAACGGCTTCTCTTGCCATATCGTCCATGCCGCGGGAGATTGCAAGTCTTGCACGTTCTGCCCAGCGTTCAGAGGAGGCTTTTTCTTCCTCAAGTTTCTTCTCGTATACGCTCTTTTCGGCACTTTTCTCCGCAATTGTTGTCTTCAGCTCGATTCTTGCATCCTCAAGCTTTTTGATTGAGAGGTCTATCATCTTCTCTGGATTCTCTGCTTTCTCGAGTGCGCTGTTGATGTTTGATGAGATTATGTCTCCAAGTCTTTTAAATGTGTTCATTGTTTTTTCTCCTCGCTCTTTATATGCAATGAGCGTGCCAATTCTTTATATTTTCAGTTTTGGTTTTGATTAATGGTTTTATTAACCGCTAAATGGTTATTATTACCTCAACTTTTAAACATTTTCCTCGGTTGAAAGCGCTTCTTACGTCATGTAGAATCGCTATATGGACCTATATATGGTTGCAACCCCGATAGGGAATCTTGAAGATATAACATTCAGAGCTGTCAAAGTCCTGGGCTTGGTTGATGTAATCGCTTGTGAGGATACGCGGCATACCATGCAGCTTTTATCGCATTATGGGATAAAAAAGAGGCTCATTGCCTGCCATGCCCACAATGAAAAGGAAAGTGCGAAAGGGATACTCGAACTCCTTGATGGGGGAATGAATATTGCATACTGCTCGGATGCCGGAACTCCCGGAGTTTCTGATCCTGGCGCAAGGCTTGTGGAAGCGGTGAGGGAAAGCGGTCGGCACCGAATTATCCCGATTCCTGGAGCATCTGCCTCAGTCTCCCTGGTTTCTGTTGCAGGGAATATTGGCAAGAGTTTCACCTTTGAGGGCTTCCTTTCACCTAAAAAGGGCAGGCGCACATCCAGACTTGAAGCGCTGTTTGCCCAGAAGAATGCTTTCATCGTCTATGAATCTCCATTTCGTATTCTGAAGACGCTTGAAGATATAAAAGCAGTCTCATCATCTTGTCGTATTGTTCTCGGACGCGAGCTGACAAAGACTTTTGAGGAGATAATGACAGGAACTCCTGATGAGGTGATACTCCAGCTGAAAGCAAAGGACAAGATAAAAGGGGAATTCGCAGTTCTGGTGGTCCCGGAGGCCAATGATGATAACACTGAAGAAGATTCGGAGCCTGAAGCCTAGAGTTCAGCTGAGAAAGGCTGCCGATGTCTTTCATGAAGCAAATATAGAAGAGGCGGATGAGGAGTATTTGAAATCCGTACTCGATATAATCATCTCTTCAGATCTTGTGGATGCTGCAGCGGGAGAAAAACTCTGTTCGTATTTTCAGAAGGGAAGAGGTGTAGGGTATGAGGATATTTATTACAACGTCCTTGCCATTCTCGGTGATTCTCCTTCTGACTGGGATAAACGTAACGAGGAAGGGGAAGTGGACTGGTCAAAGAGGCTTGTGCTTCAGCATTCTCTTTTCCTTGACCATTTGCGTTCTCCTTATAATGTAGGTGCAATTTTCCGAAATGCTGAGGCATTTTCAGTGGATGAGATAATTCTTGCACCGGGGACAGCCTCTCCAGAACATCCGAGAGCAGAAAGAACGTCACGGGGGACGGTTGAGGCAATCTCCTGGAGGGAAGGAGAGATTGATAGCATCTCAGATGATTCTGTCGTATTTGCTCTGGAAACAGGCGGTGTTGATATCAGGGAGTTCAAATTCCCGGAAAACGGCGTTTGCATTATCGGTTCCGAGGAGACGGGAATTACGAAAGAAGCTCGCGAAAGGGCAGAGGCAGGTGGCGGTATTGTGACCATCCCGCAATTTGGTGCGAAGGGATCTATAAACGTTGCATCTGCCACCGCGATACTGCTTTATAAGTGGATTGAGAGTCTGAAAAAATAACTCCACCCGCAAGTGGAGTCTTTAAGTTTCAGATTAGCTTTCTCAGACTTTCTATTGCATCTTCTTCTGATACTTCCCATGGGAAGGTGACATCAGTTCTTCCAAATGGTCCAAAGGATGCAGATTTCTGATAGAAAGGAGTTCTGAGGTGGAATCTTTCAATCATTCCGCTGGGCCTTAAATCGTAGTTGTCCCTGATCCACTTAATGATTTTCTCATCGCTGACTTTTCCAGTTCCGAAAGTGAATACAGCCAGCGATACAGGCTCTGCTACACCAATTGCATATGCTGCCTGAACCTCGCATTCTGCAGCAGCACCAGAGGCGACAACTGTCCTGGCAACATTCCTGAGCGCAAGAGCTGCACTTCTATCAACTTTTGTAGGATCCTTGCCTGAGAATGCTCCTCCTCCGTGATGTGCATAGCCGCCATATGTATCAGCAATGATTTTCCTTCCTGTGAGACCCGTGTCGGCAGCAGGGCCGCCGAGCACGAATCGCCCAGTCGGATTGATCAGGAAGAGCGTGTTGTCATCTATGAGGTTTTGGGGAAGGTGTGGGATTATTACACACTCTTTTATTTCCTTTCTCAGCTTCTCTAGCGAGACATCTTCATCGTGCTGGGCTGAAAGCACCACGGTGGATATGCGGCAAGGCTCTCTGCCTTCATATTCAACAGTCACCTGACTTTTTCCGTCCGGACGAAGATATGAAAGTGTATTCTGTTCTCTGGCATCGCGTAAGGCCATTGCCAGTTTTCTTGAAAGCGAGAGTGCCAGTGGCATGTATTCTTCTGTTTCTGCAGAAGCATAACCGAACATCATTCCCTGATCCCCTGCACCCAGTGTTGAACTGTCCTCAAAAGCGGAATCAACGCCCATTGCTATATCTGGAGACTGTTTATGAAGAGAAACAGAGATGTTCAGGCTATCATCGAAGCCGTATTCGCTTTTTGTGTATCCGATTGAACGGATTACCTTGCGGGCGATTTCCTGGTAATCGATGTCGGCTTTTGATGTTATCTCTCCCATGATGTGAAGCGCGCCAGGTTCTGCTGTTACCTCACATGCCGAGCGGGAGGAAGCGTCCTGTTTGAGAAGCTCATCCAGGATGCCATCTGCTATCTGGTCGCAGACTTTATCTGGATGTCCGTTAGTAATAGATTCTGAGGTGAATAGTCTACGCATGAAATCGATTATAAGGATGAAATCATCCGGTGTCACTTAATATCTGTAATTGTTGTTGAGATATCCTTTGGCGTATTCAAAAGCCATGTTCTTGTATTTCAGAATGAAGGCCTGAGGATTGTCAGGGCTTGCTGCTGTCAGCCAGCGTGTAATTGAACCCATTATTGTATCTGCAGCCATTTCACAGCATGTGTTTTCTTCAGAAATCTCAAGAATCTCTCCTGCGGCTTTTCTCAGAAGTGGGAAAAGACTTGACGACATTTCAGCTCTTGCAGATGAAAGTGATTTAAGAGTGGAAACACGCCTGTAGAAGTCCTTTTCCTCATATAGCATATCACAAGCCATCCGTAGCGCTTCCCATCCTTTGTACCGTCTGATTTTCCTCTTAAGTTTTTTCATATCCATTTCTATGGCATATGAGAAAAGCTCATCACAGCATGAAAAATGATAATAAAAGCTTTGTCTTGTCATTCCTGATTCTTTTGCAAGTACAGATATATCCAGTTTCTGATTCTTGATCAGCATTTTCTTTGCCGTTGCCGTAAGATTCCTTTTTGCAGTCTCCTGGTTGAAAGTATTGATATTAACACCCTTCATTTATTCCCCCTCTTTCTATTTTGAATATAGAAATTGGAAATCAACAGAGATGTTCTGGTGTCTTCTGAAGGCGGAGTTTTGAGTAGTTATATAAATTGCGTAGCATGCCATTCCCATATTTGTATGGTCTTCCATTAAGAACAGGCCATACCTCGTGACAGCGATGGGCGGAATACGTATTATTGTTTCATGCTGACTTTAGATACGGTGTACCAGGCTTCCTTTGCATTGAAGGATGTGGCAAGGGAAACAGATTTGATTCGTGCTCCTCGTATGTTCCCGTCTGATGAGGTTTACCTCAAGACAGAGAATCTCCAGACTACAGGCTCATTCAAGGTCCGTGGTGCTTATTATAAGATTTCACGCCTCACTGATGAGCAGAAGAAGAAAGGTGTCATTGCATGTTCTGCAGGCAATCATGCTCAGGGTGTTGCACTTGCCGCATCCAGACAGGGTATTGATGCTGTTATCTGTATTCCTGAAGGTGCTCCTATATCAAAGGTGGAGGCTACTCGCGCATATGGTGCAAGAGTCGAACTCGTGAAAGGAGTATACGATGATGCCTATAACCGTGCCCTTGAAATCATGAAAGAGACCGGGAGGACGATGATTCATCCTTTCAATGATCCTGATGTGATTGCAGGGCAGGGAACAATCGGACTTGAGATTCTTCAGCAGCTTGTTGATGTTGATTCAATCATTGTTCCTGTCGGCGGTGGTGGTCTTATTGCCGGTGTCGCTTTCACTGTGAAAATGCTTAAGCCCAGCGTGAAGGTATATGGAGTGCAGTCATCGGGAGCTCCTTCGATGGTGGATTCTCTTCATGATCATAAGATTGAGGCGCTGGCATCTGTTTCCACGATCTCCGATGGCATTGCCGTAAAGTGTCCAGGTGATCTGACATACTCGCTTTGTGAGAAGTATGTCGATGATGTTGTAACCGTCTCCGATGATGAGACAGCAGTAGCTATTCTCGATCTTATGGAGAAGCAGAAACTTGTATCAGAAGGAGCTGGTGCTGTAGCTGTTGCTGCTGCCCTTTTCCATAAAGTTCCACTGAAGGGTAAGACAGTATGTCTTGTCTCTGGTGGAAACATTGATGTTTCAATTCTTTCCAGGGTTATCAACAGGGCTCTTATCAAGGAAGGACGCCTTGCAGACATTACTGTAGAACTCATGGACAAGCCGGGACAGCTTGTTGAGGTTTCTTCTATTATCGCGGCATCGGGCGCGAACGTCGTTGGTGTCTATCATGATAAAACAGGCAATGAGAAATATCTCAACAACTGTACACTCCGTGTATCAATGGAAACTAGGGATTTCGATCATATCAGGGAAATCAAGGAAAAGCTGTCAGCTGCAGGTTTCCAGTTTGTCGGAGAGGAGAAGTGATAGACTTCTTCTTTGATATCGATGGAACACTTCTGCCATTTGGATGCCGTGCTCCTGAAAGTGCTGTAAATGCAATACGAGAGGCAAGAAGGAAGGGGCATAAGGCCTTTCTGGCAACGGGACGCAGCATCGCGGAAGTGCCTGATTTCGTTACGGATATCGGCTTTGACGGCGGTGTATATTCTGCAGGTGCTTATGTCGTGGCAGATGGAAAGACAATTTTCCGTCGCGTGATGAGCAAAGATGAAAAGAGTGAGCTTCTTTCATATTGCAGGAAGCGTGGCTTTCATGTTTTCGTCCAGACAGAGAAGGGCACGTACGTGAAGAAAGAGTCCTTTGAATATTGGCGCAGTGCCTTGAGAAAATACACGGGTACAGAAGTTGTTCTTTCGTCGATAATCATTTCTGAGACAATTCCGGAAGACGCGGAGATGATAAAGCTTCTTTACGTGACGGAACATGCTGAGCTTGAAGGTGTTCGCCGCGATCTTAGCGGCAGTTTTTCAGTTGTTAACAACACAGTAGGCCTTCCTTCTTATATGATGGGCGAAATTGTGATGAACGGAGTCACAAAAGCTTCTGGTATTGACTGTGTGGCCGCCTATTATGGAGATTCTCTTTCCCAGACTGCTGCCTTTGGTGATGGTGCTAATGATATTGAGATGGTGGAGCATGCCGGGTTCGGGATCGCTATGGGAAATGCTTCCGATGATTTGAAAGCTGTTGCTGACTGGATTGCTCCTGCTGTAGATAATGATGGACTTAGCATAGGAATTGCATATGTTCTTAACGCGGAAGTAGGCTTAGAATGTGAATCGACTTCTCGCTAAATAGTATTTCCAGGCCTTGTTGTGAACAATTTTCTTTCATTCTGTAACAATCCATAATAAACTAAAAGAACAAATGGGAGGCAAGAATGGAAGAAAGGAAACGAACGAAGGCTGAATACCGGAGCTCGCTGCGTTCCAAGCGCCTCATTCGTGAAGCGCTTATTACAATGATGCGTTCCAAGCCGTTTGAGAAGATTACAATTACGGATATTGTAAGGACTGCAGACATTAACAGAGGTACATTCTATGCTCATTTTAGAGACATAGGGGAAGTCCTTGATTCGATAAAGGAGATGGCTCTTTCCGATGTGAAGGAAGCCTTTTCTGGGCTTTCTCCTGATATGGTGCTTGCAAATCCAAGGATACTTTTTGAAGCGCTTTCCTCGATGCTTTCAAAAGACAGCGATTATTATCGTCTTCTTCTTTCCGTGGAAGAGTTCAGGAAAGCTGTAATGGATTATCGTTTCAAGCTTGTAGATAAGTATTTGATGGAATCTACTGCAATACAGCATATTGCACCGGATGCAGCACGGAAAGCAGAGCTAGCAGGAACTCTTGACTTCTTAGCAGCCGGAATCATCGATGTCTATACAGATGTGCTTTGCCAGGCAATTCCTGTGACTCTCGAAGACCTGCCAGACCTCTTAACTAAAATAGTTGGCGGTGCAATACGCCAGATGGCAGAACTCAGATAATGCAGCAACAAGGGAAGAATGGGAAACAGCAGGGGAAGAATCCAGTACTGAATCCTCCAAAGGATCTTGAGTAATCCTCGTAGGCACTTCTTCTTCCTGTCAGCCTGTCCTTGAATGCATGATATGTTCCGTTTCCAGGTTCTTTTTGTATAGCAGTTTCTATATCTCTCATAGCACTTACCGTATCGCCGGTATGAGCCTCTGCATATGCTGCAAGATAGTACCATCGTCCAGATCGTTTTGCGTATGGAACCGAGTTAAGTGCATTGAGGGCCTCCACAAAGCGTCTTGCATTGATGTATGCAACGGCAGCTCTCAGTTCGATAGGCTCCTCTTCGTTTGTTGAATTGTATCCGCCGTATCCATAGCTATAACCATATCCCTGAGACTGTCCGGAGAAGCTGTCTTTGTGGTTTATGATCTGGTCATATGCTGCATTGATTTCTTGCATCTTCCTTGCAGCCTCAGGGCTGTTCCCTGCAACATCTGGATGATATTTCTTTGCCAGGGTCTTATAAGCTTTCTTGACTTCCTCATCGGAAGCATCCGGTTTCAACCCCAGGACACTATATGGATCGTTCACTTTTTCTCTTCCTTGAATTTTGACCAGATTCCACTGTATAGGATATTTCTCAGAATGAAAACATGCTGATTGAGTGGAAGTCGTTCAAAAGCATCCGAAGCGGCAGCTCCTGCATCGAGAAGCATCTGGCGCATGTTTTCTTCTGTGATGTTTTTGTCGAGAGGATTATATGCGCCTTCTTTCTCATCCTTTTTTCTGTCACACCAGGCATCAAGAAGATAGATGAATCTTCCGAGCCCGCATCCCAGCCCCCTGAGATCTGAACTGAAGAATGATGTGTCATCATAAGCGAAGACTTCTCCGAGGATTTTTCCAAACAGAAGGGACATTGTTTCCGGTTCTTTCAGATTCCTGTCCTCGTTTTCATTGATGGCATCAAGCCCTTTCTTGATACTTTCAGCAATGCGTGGATACTTCTTCTCAAGCTGAGGAAGAAGTGTTCTCATCTTCTTCTCCTCGCTCTTGCCTTTTCCCTCATCTTTGACTTTATCAAGAAGGGAATAGTATCCAAGGAGCATCTGCATATCAGCAGCATATTCTGTGAAGCTTGTTGTAATGTAGGGATGCTCCTTTACCGGATGAGTTACACATCTTTCGGAGCCTTTCGTCTCGTCTGCATCCGTCAGATCCGACAATACCATCTCCAGAAAGACCATGTCGTAAGACAGAGCCATGATGGCTTTCTGTCCATAACGTTCCCTTAGTACATGGCAAAGCCCGCAGTAGTGTGCTTTGTAGACTTCTTTCTCCTCTTTTGAAAGAGAGGATGAATTTGCAAGAACATATCCAAACATATCAGGTCTTCTTTATGAACTGATGCCCGCAGTGCGGACATGTAATCCTGATCTTTCCCTTGCCTCTGGGGACTCTGAGTTCCTTCTTACATTCCGGGCATTTGTAATACACGTGAGTTTTTCTATCCTCTTTTTTCTGTTTCTTTTCCGCCGCCTTCTGTGGATCTTTTCTGAATGCGCGGAAGAAAGAGAGGAACTTTTCATTCTCAACACGTCGTTTTGCTATGTTTCTGCTTAGCATTCTCCATACAGCAAAGGCAATGAATACTAGCGCAACCAGAGTAACAGTAGTACGTATGACTTCATCTGTTATGACCGAGGCTGCTGTTGCCGTCACCAGGGCCAGTGCTGTCAGAAATACAGATAATGCATCAGAGCCGTTTCGGCCTGAGAAAAATCCATTGTTCATAAAATGAATATCGCAATGGATGGGGAAGTTGTCAAATTCTCTTCATAAGACGATGATACTGGTATGGATATTATTGCACACAGGGGTTTCAGCGGAGCATACCCCGAGAACACAATGCTTAGCTTTCAGAAAGCCGTGGAATATGGTGCGGACGGTATTGAACTTGATGTACATCTTTCTAAAGATGGTGAACTTATGATCATCCATGATGAATCATTGAAGAGGACAACAGGCATTGATGGCTTTGTATTCGATTACACCAGATCGGAACTGGAGAGAATCAATGCAGGAAAGACTAAAAACGATGAGTTTGGTTTCACCCCGATTCCTTCACTGGAAGAATATCTTTCAATGATCAAGGGTACAGGCCTTTATACGAATATTGAACTGAAGACAGCTCCTGTCTGTTATCCGGGAATAGAAGAAAAGACGATAGAACTCATCAGGAGAATAGGGATTGAAGATCGAGTTTTCTTCTCATCATTCAACTGGCTTTCTATTTTCCGTGTCAGACAGCTAGCTCCAGAATTCCGTGTTGGACTTCTTTTTGATGGCCTGAAATTGCATGGTATTGGCCAGAAAATACATAGCGCTGGACTTGAATGCTATCATCCATCTTTCAAGCTGCTTGATGATGAAGCTGTCAGAGAACTCAAGGAGAACAGAGTTGAGATAAATGTATGGACAGTCAATGAGCTGGATGATATGAAGCAGTGTCTGAAATGGGAAATTGACGGACTTATCACAAACGAAGTGGAAAGAGCTAGAATCCTACTTGACGCTGATTAAACTGAGAATTATTCTCAGTTTCATGAGCTACAATACAAAGCAGAAAGCTGCGGTTGCATCTTTTTTCAAAAATCATCAGGAACGGTGTTTTGCTCCTGATGATGTCGCTTCCGCTCTTCCTGATGTTCCGCGTTCAACTGTTTATCGCCTCATATCGCATCTGGCAGAGGATGGAACAATAAGAAAAACAGGAACTGATGGAAGAAAGAGTGTTTATCAGTATCAGGGAGCAGAGTGCCCTGGTCATATGCACATAAGATGCAAATGTTGTGGAAAAACAGAACATCTTGATGCAGCTTCGACAAAGGATATTGAACGGATTGTTGAGTCCTCTTCGGGTTTTGTAGCGTTAGAGAGCACTGTCTTTGAAGGACTTTGCAAGGAATGCAGGAAATGAGAAGAGTTTTCATCTTTGTCCTGCTTCCTCTTGTACTCCTTTCATCCTGCACGAAAAGTGAAGCTACTACGGAGGGTTTCACGGTTGTAGCAGCAGATTTCCCTTCATATGATGCGGCAAGAGCCATCCTTGGTGGTACTGGTAATCTGGAGATGCTCCTTCCTCCGGGTACAGAAAGTCATAGCTATGATCCGACTCCTCGCGATATGGTTCACATTGCAGAGTGTGATCTTGTCATTTATACAGGAGGCCCGTCTGATGAATGGGTGAGAACTATTCTCTCATCCCTTGATAACCCGCCATCCTCTTTTGCTTTGACAGACCAGGTTGAGCTTCTCTATGAAGAACATCGGGAAGGTATGGAGGAAGAAGAGGAACATCATCACAGCGAGCATGAGATTGATGAGCATGTCTGGACAAGTCCTGCCAATGAGATTGAAATCATTCGCAATCTTACTGCTTTGATGGCCTCAATTGATGTTCAGAATGCTGAAATATATGAAAATAATGCAGAAAAATACATCAATCGTATTCAGAATCTTGATCAAGCGTTCCGCAGTATTGTCAGCAATTCAGAGCGGAACACGCTTATTTTTGCATCCCGTTTCCCTCTGCTTTATTTCATTCGTGAATATGGTCTTGAGTACTATGCTGCCTTTCCCGGATGTGCAGAGGAAAGCGAGCCAAGTGCTCGTACTGTTGCCTTCCTGATAGACAAGGCAGAAGAACTTGAGGTCCCATGTATTCTTACAATAGAAATGTCTTCTCCGATGATTGCCAATGTCATCGCGGAAGAAGTCGGATGTGAAGTGAGGGTTTTCAATACCCTGCATAATGTAAGCGCCACTGATTTTCTCAGCGGAAAGGATTATGTTGATCTGATGGAAGAAAATATCGATGTACTGAAGGAGGCTTTGAATTGACACTCATACGTGGAACTGATCTTACGCTCGGTTATGATGGTCAGGGGATAATCTCCGGTCTTTCCTTCTCTGTCAATGATGGAGATTATCTTTGCATAGTAGGCGAAAATGGTTCAGGAAAAAGCACCTTTGTAAAGACTGTCCTGGGCCTTGTGGAGCCTTTGAAAGGTACAATCGAATACTGCGGAGGGCTTAAGCGGAATGAGATTGGCTATTTCCCGCAGGTTTCTGGCATACAGAGGGATTTTCCGTCGTCTGTGATGGAGGTTGTTCTCTCCGGTTGCCTTAACAGACACCATTCTCTTTTCTATACAAGAGCTGAGAAGAAGAGAGCGGAAGAAGAACTTTGCCGTCTTGGCATGGATAGGTATTCATCTTCTTCCTTTCAGGAACTTTCAGGTGGTCAGCAGCAGAGAGTGCTTCTTGCTCGTGCTTTGATGGCAACTGAGAAACTTCTGTTTCTCGATGAACCAGTTTCTAATCTGGATGTGAAGACTACAAGCGAACTGTATGGGATGCTGTCTCAGCTCAATGCTTCTGGAATCACAATCATGATGGTCACCCATGATATCCATCCAGTACTGCGTGACGCGCGTACAATACTTCATTTCTCTCATAACGGGTACTTTTTCGGGTCTCGGGATAAGTATTTCGAAACTGAGGCTGGGAAAACATTCATGAAGGAGGCCGGTCATGATAAGTGAGATTTTCTCTTATTCATTTCTTGTCAGGGCTCTTCTGGTCGGTCTTTTTGTCTCTATATCCGCATCATTGTTGGGCGTGAGCCTTGTCCTCCGTCGATTCTCAATGATTGGGGATGGCCTTTCTCATGTTGGATTTGGAGCGTTGGGGATCTCTGCACTTCTTTCACTGCAGCCCATGGCTGTGACAATACCGGTAGTTGTCGCCGCTGCTTTCATACTTCTCCGCATTTCTGAAAAGAGCCGCGGGGGAGGAGACAGTTCAATTGCCCTTATTTCTTCTTCAGCTCTTGCCCTTGGTGTCATCTCAGTCTCTGTCGCTGGTGTGAACACGGATCTCAATGCATTTCTTTTCGGTTCGATTCTCTCTGTCTCGAAAACAGATGGTATTATTGCTGCCGTTGTATCCTTGGTGACACTCTTTTCGTATCTTGTGTTCTATCATCAGATATACGCCACGACATTTGATCCTGCATTTGCAAGAGCTACTGGTATCAACACTGGCCGTTATACAGTACTTCTGTCGCTCTTAACATCTCTTGTGATTGTTGTTGGCATGAGGATTCTCGGATCTCTTCTCATATCGAGTCTCATTATTTTCCCTGCCGCTGTTGCAATGAAGCTGGAGAAGACATATCTGCGCGTTTCCGTAGTCGCGGCTTTAGAAGCTGTACTTGCCTTTCTTTCTGGATTTTTCATTTCCTACGCCTTCTCTCTTCCTACAGGAGCAAGCATTGTAATGGTTCATATGGTGTTCTTTGCGCTTGCTTCTATTTTCAAAGCAACAAGAACTGCTTTAAGCAGAAGCGGAAAATAATAGCAGAAACCGCACCGGAAGTCCGATGCGGTTTTGCTTTTCTCAGAGAATAATCTCTTCTTTCGTACTTGTGTTTCCATCCGTTCTGATACTAATCAGTTTTCTGTAGGTCTTATTCAGAAGTTCCACATTCTTTCCAGAAATCTTCACAACACCATCAAGAGTAATATCATCAGCATTCACTGCAAGAAGGATTTTCTCATTGTCTTTCTCCATCGGAATGACAGAATTCTCTCTCATATAGAGCGGAAGTGAGAAATAATCGTAGTTCTTCTTGATCCATACAGGGCCTGTTTCAGAACTTCCATCAATAAGTGAGATCCATTTCCCTTTAGGAAGGTAGCAACGTCCTTCTCCTTTCTCGTTGAACACAGGAGCAACTAGAAGTGATGGTCCGAGCATGTACTGCAGGTCCAGGTACTTGATGATTTCGTCATCAGCTCCGAACTCAAGTATCATGGAGCGCAGAATAGGAAGCCCTGTCCTATGTGCAACTTCTCCGTAATAGAGGAGATATGGAAGAAGATCTTTCTTGAGAT
>CALXYN010000034.1 GCA_944392975.1 uncultured Spirochaetaceae bacterium
TCCATCGATAGATTCTCTATTACAATCTTGTCACCGAAAGATTTCCTGATATTCCTGATTCTGATATCCATTAAGATAGAGTATCATGACGAGGTGTTAAACAATAAACCGCGCTTCTGTTAAATCGATATTAAAAAGGACCGATCTGAGGTGAACCCTCAAAGCTGGACCTAAAATAATGCTAGGCTATCTTCTCTCTGAAAATCAACGGAGAAAGGTAGCCTAGTTTCTTCTGTATCCTCTCCCTGTTGTAATAGTCGATGTATTCTTCTATCGCAGCTTTTAGCTGCTCCCTTGTCCTGAATTCCTTCTCATGACCATAGTACATCTCCCTTTTAAGGGTGGAGAAGAACGTCTCCATCTTCCCGTTATCCAGGCAGTTGCCCTTTCTGGACATGCTCTGGACGATCCCGTTCTCTCTGAGGCAGTTCACGAACGCGCGATGCTGGTACTGGAAGCCCTGGTCAGAATGTATCATCAGCCCGTCATGATCAGGATGCTCAAGGAGAGCGGCATTGAGCATTCCCATGACCATCTCCATGTTTGGTGATGGAGAGATGGAATAGCTTATTATCTCGCCTGTACAGAGATCCTTCATCTGGCTCAAGATAGGTAGAGAGGCCAGCTACCTTACAAACACATATCTGATAATACCTACTATAGGAGGATTCTGTTCCGGATGACAAGATTCTGCCAATATTCACTTACTTTAACGCACAGAGCAGGACTGGAGTCCTGCTCTGTAGGTGATTAACGGATGCTGCCAGTTTTCAAAATGGATTTATGTGGCAGTCCTTTACTGCTTTATTTGGAAAAAATGTCGCTATGACAGATCAGCCGAAATTGAAGAGTGCGACTGCAGATACTCTTGTTGATTCCCACATTGGGTTAATGACATCCCATCCACCTTCGCTGAATGATGTCTTGCATGGAATAGTGGCATTAAGACCGACGCTCAGGAAAGCCAGATTGAATGTGGCACCTGCTCTGTATGCAAGCTTTGACTGTGCAAAGGCATCTCCAGCATTCTCCATTGGCAGTCCATTCATTGTCCAGTCCTTGTTATCGCCTATATACTGGAAATCAAACTGAGGACCGACACCTATTGCGAGATCAAACAGTCCTGTTATAGGAATGTTGACATTTACTGTTGGAATCAGCGCGATGCTTACACTTCCATGGTTTCCAAATCCAAGCGTAGCAGGAATATCAATACTAAGATGTTTAAGCGGATTTATACGGATATCAGCACCAAATGAGAAGTTATTGATATCCCACTCATCACCACCTTCCACTGAATCTTGCATTTCCACCACAGTCTTGTTGTATGAGACAAGCGGTCCTACCTGAAAGAAAGGAGCTGCAGTTACAGCCATAGGGATGATTGTCAGTGCGATAAGTACAGACAATAGTCTTCTTTTCATGAAAATACCTCCTATCAGTATCTCTCATCCATAAAAAAGTATCCTTGAAAGAATGAAACAACACAATCGAAGAGGGAAGAAATACACAGATTCTTTAAAATCTACATAATTAGCATATATTTCATTTCTGTCGATTACTATCAATCGAAAGCATGCATTTCTGTTTCGAATCTAATTTATCTGTAAACATTTTTTAGAAAAAAGTTTACAAAGTGATAGCCTAAAGAAACAGTACCTGCTAATCTTTCTGGTATGGATTCAGCTCTCAGTGTTGAGAATCTTTCTCTTACAATAAATGGTAAGTCAATAATAGATGATGTATCTCTTACTCTTGAACGAGGTTCTTTCTCTGCACTCTGCGGACGCAACGGAGCTGGAAAAAGCCAGTTGCTAAGATGCATGAAAGGGCTACGAAAACCAACTTCCGGCCGCATTCTGCTTAATGGAGAGGCTGCTGAGGCAAAAGAGCGGATGAAGAAAGTTGCACTTGTCTTCCAGAGTGCGGAGATGCAGATAGTCTCCCAGAGTGTGGAGAAAGACATTGCATTTGGTCCAGAGAATCTTGGATTTGGAAGAGACGAGGTGAGACGAAGAGTGGATGAGGCTCTTTCTCTGATGGGCTTGGAAGATAAAGCAAAGCAAAGGCCTCAGACATTATCTGGCGGAGAGCTGAGAAAGACAGCTATTGCTGGTGTGCTTGCCATGAAACCCGATGTGATTTTGTTGGATGAACCATTTGCTAACCTTGATTATCCATCAACACTTACAGTCATAAAAGCTCTGGTTTCCCTTCATGAGAAAGGTTATACAATACTCGTTGTCTCTCATGAAGCTGAGAAATTTCTTGCTCACACTGATATGCTTTATGTTATGGAAAAAGGTCGCATTGCAGAGGCTGGATTGTCATCTGTTCTGTACAATAGGCTTCCATCTTTCGATGTGTATCTTCCGCGTGAGGCAGTTTTCAGGGAATTGTCATGGCTGAATGCATGATTTTCCATTACAGGGCAGCAGATAATATCCTTACCAGGCTCAACCCGAATACGAAATTGTTATCTGTAATTATCTTTTCGATAGTTGTATCGGCTTCTGACCCAGCTCTTGTTTTCATTTTATCTGTATTAGTTCTTTTCCTTGCAGTCATTGTCAGATTACCGTTCAGAAGTTATCTGAAAGAGAGTGTTTTCTTTCTTGTCCTTGCCGCTTTAATGGCTCTTTCATCCTATATAAATCATCATTGCATCATTATGGCTGCAGCCAGTGCCTCTGGTTTTCTTTCAATGCTTCTTGCATCGAGCCTTCTGATGGATACGACAATGCCTGATGAACTTTCTAGGTCTCTTGGTTCTGCGCTTTCGCATATTATGGGAAATGGAGCATATGTAATCTCAACAGTTCTTGAGATTACGATTTCAATGATTCCTTTAATCATTGATAGTACTGTCGGAATGTATGAAGCAAGAAAAGCCAGAGGGGATAGTTTTCTTTCTCACCCCGTTTCATCGATATCAGGATTCACGGCCTCTGTAATAAGTGATTTGCTTGATAAAGCTGGAACATATACAGATGCCCTTTACGCAAGAGGATATGACCTTTCTTCATGCCGATCCGTACCATGTTATCATTTGCGGGATTGGGTAATCATAATTGCAGATATCTTATTGCTATTGCTATGGGTTTTAATGATTGATTGACATCCTGTCCATCAAGTATGTAAACTTTGGTTAATAAAAAGGTTTACAATAATGGAAAGATCAAAAATACTCAGGATAGTGATTACTGCACTTTTCACTGCTCTTATTGCAGCAGGCGCATTTATAAAGATTCCACTAGGACCGGTGCCTGTGACTTTACAGACATTGTTTGTCCTGATAGCAGTATGTTCATTGCCGCTGTCCCTTTCCGTACTGAGTGTTCTGGCATATCTTGTTTTAGGAGCAATTGGACTTCCTGTTTTTACAACAGGGGGAGGAATTGCTGCATTGCTTGGCCCTACTGGAGGCTATCTTCTTGGAATACTGCCAGCAGTTATTGCCGGTTCCCTGATTATGAAAGTTATGGGAAGTCATATACGTCTTGCTGCCTGTATTGCAGCTGCAGTTACTGATATCATAATCTATGCTGTAGGTATTCCATGGCTTTCTATCAAACTTGATCTGCCATTTGCCGCTGCTCTTGCAACTGGACTTTTCCCATTCATTATTGGCGATGTGATTAAATATATTGTGACAGTGATCACAGCACCCGCAATAAGAAACCGTGTCCAGGAACTTCTGGATGAGACGGATTAAGTTTTTCTGTTATTCTTTCTCACTTCTTCATGAAAGAAGTAGTTCACAACAACAGGAGGCTCTGAGAACGGCCTTTTCATGGAATCATCATTCCTGAGATATTGTAAGCCCTCCTTTTCCGTGAATTCCCGTATTTCCGCATCCAGAACTTTCCAGTAATGTCTGTTTCCGCGATTGTATATTTCATCATACAAGCCATTTAGCTCCGGATGTTTTTCGTTGATGTAATCAAGTATCGTTTTCTTAAATCCGCCTCGAAGGTTCAGGTTTTCAAGCCATATCAGATTGCATTGTTCCTTTACCCGGAGGATTATGGATTTTACATCGGTTATTCCTGGGAAGATAGGGGAGATGAAACAGGTTGTCCTGATTCCTGCGTTGTGAAATGCTTTCATGGCAGCAAGGCGTCTTTCGATGCTTACGGCGTTATCCATATCCTTTCTAAATGATTCATCAAGAGTGTTTATTGACCATGAAACTCTTGCATCAGGAAAGGTTTTTATGAGGTCGATATCCCTCAGTACAAGATCTGATTTCGTTGCGATGCTTATTTTGCAACCACTACCTTTCATCTCTTCAAGGAGCGCCCGGGTTCTGCCATGTTGTTCTTCCGCATCCTGATACGGATCTGTTACTGAGCCAAGAAACAGTTCCTTTCCACTGTATTTCTCCGGATGTCTGATCGCTGGCCAGTATTTGACGTCTACAAAGCTTCCCCAGGGTTCTGGGTGGTTTGTGAATCGCTTCATGAAAGATGCGTAGCAGTATTTGCATCCGTGGCTGCATCCTATATATGGATTTACGGAGTAATCAGAAACAGGAAGATTCGATTTTGTCAGTACACTTTTGACATCAACTTTCTTTGTTTTCATCGTGCTCCTCTAAAAGCCATTTCAAACCATCCGCAGTCCGCTTTTCAGGATTCGTGAAGTGTCCTCCCGGATTGAGGTGATACATTACATCAATGCCCTTTTCCGAAAAATAGGAAACAATAGCCTCTGTATCCATCTGAACGTGCTTCAAATACATATTCCTTGTTGAAGCTTCTTTTTTTCCTAATGAGAAATACAGACAGAGAGGCTTTGCCTGTATCTTTTCAGTCTCAATGAATTTTTTAAAACGCGGAAACCACAATGAGCCGGATATGCTTGCAGCTCTGGAGAACAAATTTGTTTTGTAAAGCGAATATAAGGCAAAAAGTCCTCCAAACGAATAACCGGCGATTCCACGCCATTTTGCATCTCCTCCGATGATTTTCTCTGTTTCTGGAATTATCTTGTTTGCTAGAATTCCCAGGTATTCATCTGCTCCTTTATAGTATCCTGCATCATTGAATGCTGATGGAGCATCCCATGGAATCATGTCCTTGTTCCAGTCAAGACCAGAGATTGCAGCAAGAGAGCATGGAATACTGCATGTTTCCTGCAGGATATTCCAGACCTCTTCTCCTTCTTTTCCGAAGGTGTTCAGGTATATGATTGGGGCATTGATTTTCTTTCCCGGAAAGATTGAGATGGTTTTGCCAGCAACAGTATATTCATACATACAATACAAATTAAAATGTTACGCTTTGTTCTTCAAGTGGAATCTGTATCTGATAATTCCATTTTACTATACCAGAAACAATGACCTGCTCAATGATAAAGGAAGGATTACTAACTTTCTGTAATAGTTCTTTTTTCTTCTCTTCTCTCTCATTTTCTGAGACATCAAGACAAAGATATTTCCCCGCAGGGAGAACTCTCAGATTCTCTGACTCCCCGTATTTAAGACATAGAGCAAAAAGTCTCGAAATGCCATTTTCTGTGTAAATGCCTGCAAGATTTTCAAACTCATAAAGCTTTTTCTCTTCTTCTGATAACTGATTGTCGAAATTGCTGAGATAGCTCCAGAGCGTAGTCAGTGTAGGCTTTTTTTCTGATTCAGATAATAATATAACCCGTTCTGGAAATGTTATTATCATTTCTTCTGGAGCTGTTGTTTGTATCTCCCTTTCATGGATATAGCTTTGTTTTGCTCTTTGGATGCGTTTCTTTATATCCTTGAATGTGGATACTTTCTCATTCGCTTTCTTCTCTGCCTCAGCCATGAACTCTATTACTTTATCAAGATTATCGTAATTCATGACTTCTTTTATTAAAGAGAGGGGTAGCTCAAGCATGCGCAGTGCATATACAGTTCTGAGCAGGACTATGTCATTGTTTGTATAGTATCTGTAGCTTGTCTGCTTATCTGTGACACTAGGTTTGACGAGATTGATTCTGTCATAATGCCGGAGTGTCTCACTTGTGACTCCGACTTTCTCTGCAGCTTCTCCTATTGTATACAACGTTTTCATATTTCTTTCTTGACTTTTGTGTAACACAAAAGTTTATACAGATGATTGCCTGAATAGGAATTATTGTCAATGAAGGATGTTGTGTATGGTGGAAATTGATGGAATTGCCAAATGCTATGGAAAAACAAAGGTGTTTCAGAACCTTTCGTTGAAAATTGAGGAGCCCGGTATTTACTGTCTTCTTGGCCGGAATGGCGCTGGAAAGACTACTCTCATGAAAGCAATCGCGGGGTATTTAGATGTATCAGAAGGCAATATAAGCATCGATGGAAAGAGAATTTCAAAAGCCTCTATGACAACGGACGTAAGTTATATAGAGAATTATGCAAAACATTTTAATCTTCCGATCGGGCGGTTGTTGAAAATTGCAGCAAATGTGAATGAGAAATACGATGAGGAAGCTGCAAAAAGAATGCTTGAGCGTTTTGAGCTTGATAGCAGGAAAAAGTATAATCAGCTTTCTTTGGGAATGAAATCAATGGTTTCGACTATCATTTCACTTGCAAGCTGCAGAAGTGTGATTCTTCTTGATGAACCTGTCCTGGGTTTTGATGTTATCATGCGCGAAGAATTCTACAGCATGCTTGAGGAGAGTTTCAGAGATTATCCAAGAACGATAATCATCTCAACTCATATCATCGAGGAAATTGCCAAAGCGGTTAATGGATTGATTGTTCTTGATGAGGGAAGAATCAAATTCTTTGACACGCTGCAGAGTGTGGAATCAAAAGCATATTCCGTCAGCGGTCTAAGAAAGGATGTAGAAGAAGCTACTGCTGGCCTCAGAAAAATCGGAGAGCAGGATGTAGGAGGACTTCTGTCTGCATATATTTTTGATAATCCGCCATCTCCATCGGAGAAACTGGAAATAAGAAAGTTGTCATTACAGGAATTCTTCATTCAGCTTGTCAGACATAAAGGAGGTAGAAAATGAGCGCTATAAATGCTGTTGTTAAGAGAATTCTCAGCAGTAACCGTCTGAGTTTCATCATTACGTTTGTGGTTGTCCTCTGTGCAGTTTCGTCAAAGGATTCCAGTGTAGCTTTGAGCAATGGAAATTATTTCTGGCTTGCTTCTTTATTCATACCATTCTTTTCTGTGCTGTATGCAGTTCCAAGGCTTTTGCATCTCGGAGCAGAGAAAAGAGATTGTTACATTGGTTCTCTCTGCAGTTATTGTGTGATAGCTTTGGTTGTTTCACTTCTTAATACTTTTGTCTGTCTTTTCATCGATTCTATTAATAAATCACAGACTGTAATAAATCTGATGAATGTCTGCAGATGGATGGAGAACGGAGTTATAATAGCTTTCTTGCAGCAGGCAGTCTTCCTTCTTCTTCTTCTGATGCTTTTTATTCACGTAATGATTGAACTTCAGTATTTTTGGTTTGGCTGGCTTATAGATATTCTGCTGGTTGCAGGACTTTCTGTTTCCATGCCGATTGCCCCGCTGAGATCCATGGTGGCTTCATTCTTCTCTATTATTATGGTAAACGGTAATGCAATCATTCAGATTTCTTCCTGCCTGATTCTGTCTGTTCTTTTTGCTTTTATCAGTCTCGTTCTGATTAAGAGAAAAGCCTTCTGATACGTTCATAAGTTTGATGCAAATTATACTTTGATTGTTCAGGGGTTCTACACAAAAGAAGGTCAGAATCTTGCCATGGAGGAACAAAGATGAAAAAGATTTTTCTTCTTGCACTTGTTTTTGCTGTATCGGTTTCTATGGTATTCGCGGCTGTATATGCGGAGGCAGATGGAATCGCTCTTGGTCCGATTGAGTCTGGCAGCGGAGTCGGTGGCTTATTCCTCAATGGCAGTGCTTCAGTTGAGAGTATGGGAGACAGGCAGGTTTTCAGTATTCCTGAGACTTCATCAGTTTCCTTTGAAGGTGTTGCTGGAGAAACTCTGAAAATAACGGCTCCGCCGATGAGAACGGTGAATTTTCATTGAGTATCACGGCAGGTGATAGCACAGACCTTCTTGTAGCTGCACTTAATGATAGTGGTGAAATGTATGCAGAATATGTACTTCCAGCGGATGGAACATATTTACTTTCTAATCCAGAAGGAACCTTGAATATTTACTCAATAATCGTAGAATAACTATTGTAATACTGGAATATTTATTTGCAGATAATGATTAATTCATTGTCTGCATTTTTTTTCGTATAGTTTCAGAAAAATGTCGGTGTGATTGGATTCAAGAAGACTAAAAATAAAAAGCCCCCGACCGGATTTGAACCGGTGACCTCAACCTTACCATGGTTGCGCTCTACCGACTGAGCTACAAGGGCATATTTGCGATGGTTATACTATCAGAATAGAAGGTTAGTGGCAATGCCTTGATATTTCCTGTGAACAAAAGGTTTTTGTCATTCGCCGATTCAGTAATCCTTGAATGCATGATATAGTCAATGCGGAGGCTAATATGGCTGAAATTCAGAATGCTTTTTATGGAAAGGATTATCCTGCAAAACCGGCAGGAGAGGGTGTAACAAGAAAGATTCTCGCTCACTCAGAGAATATCATGGTCTGCGAAATGCACTTTGCTACAGGAGCAGTTGGTGCTCCTCACAGCCATCCGCATGAGCAGGTGTCTTATATCATCTCCGGAAAGTTCGAATTCACTATCGGTGGAAAGAAGATTGTTGTTGGTCCTGGTGATACAACATATAAGGAACCAAATGTGGTTCATGGAGCAGTATGTCTTGAAGAAGGTGTAATGCTTGATATCTTCACACCTGAAAGAAAGGATTTCTTGAGTTGAGTATATGCGGGAGCCTTTTGGTTCCCGCTGATTTGCACAAATTATATAATTTGCCTGTAAATAAGCTTAAAATTAAACAATATTATGTCATATTATGTTTGTTATGTGTAAGTAAAAAAATTGTTATTTTCTTGTAAAAAATTCTTCCTGTGTTAAAATCTTAACCAAAATATCAAAGGAGGAATTGATGTTCAAAAAAATAATGGCAGTTCTGTCTGTTCTTCTCGTTCTGACAGGACTATGTTTTGCTAGTGGTTCCAGTGAATCTGAAACAGAATCTGTTGCAGATGTGATTGCAAAAGCTGAAAGCATGACACTTGAGGAGCTTGAAGCAGCAGCGCAGGCTGAGTTCGAGGCCGCAGGTATTCCACTTACAGCAAAGGGGCCTACATCTGGTTTAAAGAAGGTTCTTGCAGCTTTCCAGGAAAAGTATCCATGGTTCCAGTATAATGAATTTAGCTCCTCTAAGGATCAGGCTCTTTATACAGAATTAACAACAGGTATCGGGCAGGGACAGTATGTAGCTGATGTTGTGATGGTTCAGGATGGTTCATCACTTCAATCTATGATTATTGATACAGGGTATATGCTCAATTATGTTCCTAACTCAGTTGAATTGGCAGAAGGAGATAAGAATCCTCTTACAGCTTTATACGTAAATAAGAATTTTATTTGGAATAAGACAAATCCTGAATATGGACCTGATTATCTGCAGAACGTATGGCAGCTTACTGGTGCTGACGGAGTTTCCCTTAAAGGTATACACCAGCTTTCATTCCAGAATCCTGCAACAGAGAACGTTAATATGAACTTCCTCATCATGCTTACAAGTGATACTGCATGTGAGATGCTTTCATCTGCTTATGAGTCATATTTTGGAACACCATATGCAGGCAATGATGGTTATCAGAATATTGGTTATAAATTCCTTACTGAGTTTATCAAAAATGTCACCACATGGCATAGTTCCGATACAACAGCAGTAAAGAACATGACTACAATGACAACTGGTCAGGTCATCTACGCTCCTCTTAACAAAGTGAAAGATTATCCAGAAACAAATGATTACCATAATGATCTTGCTATTTCCGGTTGGAACGTGCCTGTTGAAGGATTCAAATCATTCCTCTATAAGATGTGGATCATGATTCCATCAACAGCAAAGCTTCCTTATACAGCTTGTCTCTTCATCGAGTTCTTCAGCACTCCGGAAGGTTTTACAAGCGGATGGGATTCAGAAGGATATTATTCTGTGAACCCTGAGACTCCGGCAGTTGAAGGTGATCATACTCTTGCTGAATGGCAGCAGGATAGCATCATTGAGGATATTGATTACATCAACTCTGTTTATAGAGAAGTAAGTACTTATATCAGAAGTCTCGTAACAGTCTAATTTTGTTTCGCTAAATAAAAAAGGAATAAGAAGGAGGGTAGAACCTCCTTCTTATTGGGGAGATACGATGGCAAGAAAGAAAAGCACGCGGGTTCTGAATAATGTACGGAGTTATATTTCCAAGCCTGCTAATGTAATAACAATACTCTTTTTCATAATTCTGCTGACTACGGTCTGCCTTCCGTTGCTGACTCTTGTACGGGATTCGGTTGTGGTTCATTCCGGTGAAATCCGGGATATAGGCAAGCCGGTTGGCTCTTTCACGATGTATCATTGGGCAACATTGCTTTTTGAGAAGCTTTATAACTACTCAATAATTACCTTCTGGCGTCCACTTCTCAATTCTGTGATGATGGCTATTGTATCGTGTATCGTCGCTGTAGGATTCGGAGGAACTGTTGCATGGTTCATAACTCGCTCCGATATTCCTGGGAAGAAATTTCTTTCAACGATATTTGTCTTCCCTTATATTATGCCAAGCTGGTCTATCGCAATGTTCTGGGAAAATTTTTTCAAGAACAGCAATATTGTAGCATGTTACAACCAGGTTGGAATGCTTGAAAGTTTCACAGGTCTTTGTGTCCCAGAGTGGATGCTTTATGGTTTTTTCCCCTGTGCAATGTGTCTTGGTATACACTATGCACCGTTTGCTTATCTCCTTATTGGAGGTATTCTTAGAAACATGGATGCAAACCTCGAAGAGGCGGCTACTGTACTTAAGGCATCCAGATTCAAAATCATTAGGAAAATTACTCTGCCTATAGTCATGCCAGCACTTATTTCAACTGTGCTTCTTGTCTTCTCGAGCAGTATTTCTAGCTATACTGTACCTTCTTTCTTGAATAAGAATGGGTCTTTCCCGACAATCTCCACAACAATGAGGTCTTTATTCAATACAGCCTCAATGCAGGGGCAGGGATTTGTTGTAGCTATCATCCTTCTTGTTTTCTCCGTTGTAATTCTAAAATTGAATGATAAATTCACTGGAAAAAGAAAGTCATTTACAACTGTTAGTGGTAAGTCTGGTCAGGTCTCACTTGTTAAACTGGGAAAAGGCAGAATACCTTTTACTGCAGTTATAATGATTATTTCTGTCTTTTTTGCAATTGTTCCACTTGTTTCATTTGCTTTGGAAAGTCTTCTTGAGGTTCCTGGTGATTATTCAACGATATCTCTTTATTATTGGACAACAAGTAATACTCTTGAAGATCGTGTTTTCGGTTCTTCTCAAGGAATTCTACGTAATCCGACAATTTGGGCTGCATTAGGCCGAAGCCTTCTGCTTTCAGTTATTGTAGCTTTGATTTCCGGAACTTTTGGTATTCTTATTGGATATGCTGCAGCACGTAAGAGAGGTTCAAGATTGGCTCGATGGGTATCGAATATGGCATTCTTCCCATATCTGATTCCTGCAATGAGTTTTGGAGCCGTTTATCTTTCCGTTGCGTATACAAATACATTCTCATTCTTAAGAGGTTCTCTGTTGCTTCTTATTATCGTTGGTGGTATCAAATTTCTGCCGTTTGCCTCCAAGAGTGGAGCTAACTCGATGATGCAGCTGTCAGGAGAAATAGAGGAAGCCGCTCTCATTATGGGAGTTCCTTGGTGGAAGAGAATGCTTAAGGTCCTTTTCCCAATTCAGAAGGCAAGTTTTATCTCTGGTTATCTTCTTCCATTCATCTCCTGCATGAGAGAACTTTCGCTCTTTGTGCTTCTAGCAACACCTGGTTCAATTATTACGGTTGTTCTTCAGGATTTTGAGGTCAATGGACTGACTCAGATAAGCAATGGAATAAACTTCCTTATTATAATGATTGTTCTTCTTGTCCAGCTGATTACAAATAAGCTCACTGGTGCAAGTATCGATAAAGGTATAGGAGGGTGATATGCCCAGAATTGTTCTTGAACATGTAACTAAATGTTTTGATAAATTCGTTGCTGTCGATGATCTCAATCTTGTAATTGAAGATCGGGATTTTATTACATTGCTTGGGCCTTCTGGTTGCGGTAAGACTACAACACTTAGAATGATTGCAGGTCTTGAAACCCCGACAAAAGGGCGTATAACAATAGGGGACACTGTAGTTTTTGATAGTGAAGAGGGAATTGACATTTCTCCCGCAAAGAGAGATATAGGCTTTCTTTTCCAGAATTATGCACTTTGGCCACACATGACAGTCTATGACAATATTGCTTTCGGACTTGAAAATCTGAAATGGCCAAAGAAAAAGATTGAAGAACGTGTTAAGGAAATGATGGCAATGCTCAAGATAGAGCAGTTTGAAAAGCGTTTTCCCAGTGAGCTTTCCGGTGGTCAGCAACAACGTGTAGCTATAGCAAGAACTTTGGCACCTAAGCCGAGAGTTCTATTTATGGATGAGCCATTGTCGAATCTCGACGCAAAGCTGAGACTGGAAATGCGATCAGAGTTAAAAAGACTTCATGTTGATACAGATTCTACATTTGTCTATGTTACGCATGATCAGCTTGAAGCTATGGCGCTTGCAACAAAAATATGTCTCATGAATAAGGCTGTGCTACAGCAGTATGATCCACCACTTGTAGTTTATAACAAACCTGTAAATCTTTTTGTCGCAGACTTTGTTGGTAATCCTACAATGAATTTCATTAATGCGACAGGCGAGAGAAAGGGTTTTAACGACGTTTTTGTTCATATGCTTGGCAAAGATCTTGTTTTCCATAGCTCAGAAACCATAGATGGCGATGTTTCTGATTTGGTTATTGGCATTAGACCAGAGTTTGTTAAACTTGGCGAAGGTAATTTCAACGGCGTTGTTTATACAACTCTGCCTTCTGGTATGGAAACAACTGTGAAGGTAAAGCATGGCGAAGATATGGTTACATCTGTTGTTTTTGGTAGTGTTGATTTCTCTCATAGCCTTGATATGCCTTTTAGTATTGTCAGCGACAATATCATCATGTTTGAAAAAGCTAGTGGAAAACGAATTGCAATCGGTTCGCTTTCTTGAATAAGAGGTGGCTATGGATACTTGCGTTAGTATGTTTAAAGCCTTTGATATAAGGGTGAAATATGCTGCTTTATCGAAAGTAGAAATACATGCGCTAACAAGATCCATAGCTAAGTATTACGCAATTAACGCAGGGGTTGAAAGTGTAATCATCGCAAGAGATGCCAGACTTTATAGTCCTTGCCTTATGGAATCGCTTGTTGAGGCTTTCCTTGGGGCGGGACTTAATGTATTTGTGAATCCCTTACAAATATCTACCTGCCAATTCTATTTCATGTGCATGAAACATCTGGATTGCGGCGGTATCATGGTTACGGCAAGTCACAATCCTGCCGAATATGTTGGACTTAAGTTTGTTGGACAGCAGTGTTCTCCTATAGCTTCTGGATATGGTCCTGCTGGTGGAATAGAGCGTATTAAACAATATTACCTGAATGAAGATTACTTTCATTTTCCGATGCAGCGAGGGCATCTTAAATTGCTTTCGATGCAAGATGAATTTATTGATTATTCGATAAAGCTTGCTGGTGTGAGAAAAGATGAATTAAAGGGTTTGAAGATTTTTGCGGAATTCCTTTCTGGCACAGGTGGTGCAGATTTCCTCCAAGCTTTTGATTTTGGTGGTGCAGATTTAATACTTTCAAATTTTATTCCAGACGGTCATTTTCCGGCAGGAGATCCAAATCCAATTATTGAAAGTTCTGTTGCACCTGCACGAACGAAGATGCGGGAAGGTTCCTTTGATATGGGTTTTTGTTTTGATGGTGACGCTGATAGGATGGATTTGATGTATCCCGATGGTTCTCAGGTTCTTCCTTGTATGAATATGTCTCTCTTGATTCCTTATATCAGAAATCTATTTAAACCGCTTGGTTCAAGATTCCGATGTTACTCTGATGTTAAGGCGGCGCCACCTGCAGTTATAAGAATTGCAAAAGCTGGAATGGAACCGCATATTATTCGAAATGGGCATTCATTCATTAAGGAAAAGCTCCGAGATAATTTTTTCTCTGGTTTTGTTCTTGCAGGAGAAGAATCTGCACATTGTTATATGAATTTCCCTATTGATCCAGATGATTTTTCCAAAGGCTGTGTAGCGACAGAGAACACATTGTTTTTTTCTCTCCTTTCGGCATTTGTGTGGATGAAAAATCAAAGTGGTCTAGCAGAGCTTCAGGCAATCCAGAACGGGATTCACCGTAGTAAAGAATGGTCTATCCATTTTCATAAAACAGAATTTATTAATCAGTTTATGCATGATGTGGAACTGGCCATGGTAAAAAAAGGGGCAGACATTGTTCGGAATATGGATGATGGTTCGTCCTTGGATGCTGTTTTACTTCGCTATGGAATACCTTCCACATTATCAGCTTCATCAGAATTATCTCCTGTTTGGTGGCAAGTTGCAGGTAGGGTTTCTCGCAGTGAGGATGCGTTATGTCGATGGGAAATACTTGCATGTAATGAAGATACAGTCAAAGACTTAGAGAATGTAATCAGAGAAGTTGCTGATGATTACATTCAGCGTGAGATAGCTTTTTGAAATTTTATTTGACATTCTATTCAAACAGCTTATTATGAATACAGGTTACATTTTAAATTAAAAATTATTAAAAATGTAATTAAAATCAAAAGGAGAAATAGAATGAAGGTTATCAGAAACGCTGTTTGCATTTGTATGCTAGTAATTGCATTGATGCCAGTATTCGCAGCCGGAAATACTGAGAATGCTTCTAATTCAGGAGGTAGGCAGGAAGTTCGCGTCCTGTTATGGGATTCGATATATAATTCAACTATTGAGCCTAATGGAATAGAGGCAAAATTCGAAGCGGCATATCCTCAATATGATGTTGTGTTTGATCGCATTGATTACGATAATCTCGATAAGCAGATTCTTCTTTCACATGCTTCAGGTAATGATTATGATGTGATGTCAGTTATAACAACATCTCTTAATCCTCTCTGGGCAGGAGGAGCTCTTGCTCCGATGGATGAGTATCTTGAGGATACTACTCTTGATTTCTCTACTTATTCACCTGCTGCAATCCAGGCTGGTGTCATTGATGGTAAGACATATGGCCTTCCATTCGATCCTGACTGCCGTATTCTTGCATTCAATGTGAAAATTCTTAGAGAGCTTGGTCTGGAGCCTCCAAAGACAACAGATGACATGCTTGAGATTGCTAAAGCTGCATATGAAAAGCTTGGTGTTTATGCAATGGCTGGACAGATTAGTAAGAATGTATTCTGTATGTATGACCTCGGTGGCTTCCAGCTGTGTTTTGATTCAAAGGTTTATGATTTGGTAGATGGAAAATATACTGCACTTCTTGATCAGCCTGAAGCATTGGAATTCGTAAAGTGGGCTGTAGAAATGTATAAATATATGCCAAAGGATACGAACATAAACGACACTCTGGCTCGTTCAATGTTTGCACAGGGTAAAGTTGCAATGCTTTGGTGGACACCTTCACAGATTAAGAGTGTTATTCCACAGTTCCCTAATAGAGAAGATCTTGATTTCTCTGTTATGCCTGTCGGTCCTACAGGTGTATCCGGCTCAGCTATGGGTGGTTATCATTGGGGTCTTGGATCCGGTGGAAAAAACAAGGAAGGCGGAATGGCATTTATTGAATTTGCTCTTCAGCCGGAGAATCAGGCACTGATTGCTCGTGGTCTTCCTGCTGATACGAAGGCATTTGATTATCCTCCATATAATGTTCCAGATTACAACATGTTCCGCGAACAGCTTGCTACAAGTTCTTATCCTGCCCCGCTTATTCCTGTTTTCACACAGGTGGCAGAGACTTGGAATAGACGTTTCCAGGAGGCTCTTCTTGGAATTATCACTCCGGAGGAAGCCTGTGCTCTCGGTCAGAACGAAGTTCAGGCAATCCTCGATTCATATCAGAACTGATAAAGGAGTATAACAAATGGCTCTGGGCAGAAAAAATAATGCAGCTGGTTACATTCTTATTCTTCCTGCTTTGATTATGCTTGCAGTTTTTGTGATTTATCCGATGTTTATGAATATCGTGATGAGTTTCAGAAATTATAGTCTGCTCAGAGTCGGTGATCAGAATATTGGTTTGCAGAATTACCAAGATTTAATCAGTGACAGCAGAGTATGGGCTGCTGTCTCTAGAACATTTGTTTGGACAATAGCAAATGTCATTGGCGCTCTTTTGATAGGGATGGGATCTGCACTCCTATTATTTGCAGGATTCAAGGGATCCGGAATTATTAAGTCGATGATCCTGATTCCTTGGGTTCTTCCATCAGTTATTACTGGATATATATGGTCGTTGATGCTGCAGGAAGATGCAGGAATCATTACCTACATACTGAAAAGCCTTGGCATTGTCGCTCATGATTTTTCCTGGTTTCGGACTGGCCCTCTGTCAATGAGTGCGGCAATAATGGCTAATATGTGGAGAGCTTTTCCGTTCTTCTCCCTGATGATATTTGCAAAACTCAGTTCTGTACCACAGGATTATATCGAGGCATCAGAACTGGAGGGAGTATCACCATGGCAGAGATTCAGATATGTGCTTTTCCCATTCATAAAACCAACAGTTACAATTTGTACTTATCTATGTTTTATATGGTCTTTCAACGCATATGATATTTTGAAGGTTATGACAAATGGAGGGCCAGCAGAGCTTACTACAACCATGTCAATCATGGTTCAGCGAGAAGCTTTTCAGTTCTATGAGATAAGCAGGGCCTCTGCAATGAGCATAATCATGTTCTTTATTATGTTGGCTGTTCTTCTATTGGCAAAGGTTTTGCTTGCAGCCAAAAGGAGGCTTTCTAATGGCAGATAAACACCCTTCACTTGGTATAAGATATAGAAGTCTTAAAGGAAAACTTGTCATAGGTTTTTTTGCTACTTTGCTTTTTATTGTAGTGTTTTTTCCTTTCTATTGGATAATTCTCTCCTCATTTAAATCGTTCCTCGAAATTTTTGAAACACCACCAAAAATCATCCCTGTTTCCATTAATTTTGCCAATTATATTGAAGCTTTTACTGAATATGGTATTGGCACATTCATAATGAATAGTCTTTTTGTGACGATAACGACGGTTCTTGTCACTACAATAATTTCGGTTTGTGCTTCTTTTGCTATTTCAAGACTTGATTTTATAGGGAGGGATATTTTTCGTTCCTTTTTGAAAGCAACACAAATGTTCCCTGTTGTTGTACTTCTTGTTCCTCTATTCCTTATGTGCAATAAACTTGGATTGTATGGTACAAGATCTTCTCTTATTCTTCCGTATATTGCGTTACAGATTCCAGTTTCCGTTATATTGCTTTCAACATATTTTGCAGATATCCCAGCAGAAATGGAAGAAGCTGCACTGATTGATGGCTGTTCTCTTCCTCAGATATTTTTTAGGATAATGCTTCCTTTGGCTGCAAGTGGGATAGTAGCTGTTAGCATCTATACATTTATACAGGTATGGCAGGAATTCTTAATTGCTTCCTCCTTTATTACCAATCATGATTTTTATACACTGACTGTAGGCCTAACAACATTCAGAGGCGAATTTATTAACTGGGGAGGACTCATGGCAACCAGCGTTATTATAGCAATTCCTGCTATGATTCTTTTTTCCATTTCGCAGGATTTCTTTATAAATAGGCTTGCAGGAGGAGTCAAAGAATGATTTCTGATACAAAGCTGTACGAGGTTGCATATGCTTATTATATTCAAGGTCGGAGACAGCAGGATATCGCTAAAGAGCTAGGGGTGTCCCATGTTCAGATCAGCAAGTACCTTAAGCTGGCAGAAGAGAAGGGTATTGTTGAAATAACAGTTAACCCTCCATATGTATCTAATGCAATAAGAAAGCGATTGAAGGATTTCTTCCTTGAAAAGTTCGGCCTAGAGAATCTTGTTCTTGTACCTGAAGCAAGAAGCGAACAGAATAAGTTTGCATTTCTTGTTAAAGGTTCAATGGATTATCTTCTCAGTACTTATTCAAATGATGCACTTAATATTGGTTTTGGACTTGGACGTACAATGACTGAGCTTTCTCAGTCTCACGTAAAAGTTGCAGACAAGCGTAATCGCTGGAAGTATTATCCTGTGCCAAATTACAGGTTTTCCAGAGATAATCGTGATAATGAGTATTTCGGATATCTCGGAATTGCCCAGAATTTTACAAAATATTGGGGTGGTAGTATAGACAAAAGTTTCTCAAGACTTGCTGATACTGATAATGGAGATTCAGTTATTGCCAATCTTGTTGATAGTGATATCTGGTCTTCTCTTGATGTTGTAATTGGTGGTGTCGGTATTCCTCTTTCTCGAGAGCCGAATGTCCGCGAAATGGTTTTTGGACATGATCTTGCAAAACAGCTTGCTTCAAAAGATATTCGCGGAGACTATCTGAATTACTTTTTTGATAGTGAAGGACAGGTTCATATTTCGGAAAAGAACGCAAAGTATATGATACCGCTTGAAACCATAAAAAAGGTTCCCCGGAAAATAGCCGTTGCTTGTGGTTATCAGAAAGTGCTGAGTATCCTTGGCTTACTTGAATGCAGGATTGTTGACACACTTATAACCGACGTTGAGACAGCACGTTTGATAATGGGATATTTGCGATGAATAACAAATCTAATACCATTATCGTGTTTTCTGGTGCCCCTGGATCTGGCAAAACAACAATAGCAAAACGACTTGCCTCAGATTTTTGTATATCATATCTCGATTATGATACTTTAGTTCAACCCTTTCTTATTGGAATTGAAAATGAGTTTGGTCTTGGAAAAAGTCGGTTAGATTTCTATAAGAAATGGCGGCAAGAGAGCTATGGAACTCTTATAGCAGTTATCAAGGAAAATATTATCCTTGGTTGTCCTTTGATTGTCTCTGCACCATTTACTTCAGAAATGAGAGATCCTTATTTCTTTTCATCCCTTCGCTCTGCAGGGACTCCTAAATGCACTGTGATTTCTTTTCATATGGCACCAGATGATGAAACGCATCTTCAAATGCTTATGAAACGTGCTTCTTACAGAGATCAGGAAATACTTGCAGATTGGCAAAAATATTTAACAGAGCACGAACCAGCAGAACCTATAGA
>CALXYN010000035.1 GCA_944392975.1 uncultured Spirochaetaceae bacterium
CATACAAGACGATCCATAACCTTAGGAGATTCCATGTCCTTCTTGATCTCTTCTATGCATTTCAGCTGGTCAGGAGTCTCCGTGAAAGGAAAGGAAGCCTCGAATTGCACCTGCCAGTCATTATCACGCGAGAACTGGTAACCGGTGACAGTCTGCCGCTCCGCATAGAGGCGGACAAGCATCTTAGCGAGTTCCTGGGCATTCTTGACAGCCTTCTCCTTCTTTCTCGACCAGCTCTGAGATCCCAGAGTATCTATTTTAGGAGGTCTGCCATCATTTCCGATATATTTCTGAACTAAATCTGCCTGCTCAATCGGCACATAAAGATATTCATTGTTTGAGTATTCGATTTTGATGTAATCACGTTCGGTACGGCTTGTTTTTACTCTGTCTATCTTTATGAAGCGGCCAATACCATAATTAACGTGAACCACATAATCCCCTTCCTTGAGCTCTACAAATGAATCAAGAGGAGAAGAGACTGTTTCAACAATGGAACGGGAACGCTGCTTACGCCTTCCGAATATCTCACTGTCAAGAACGACAAGGAGGGAAAGCGCTTCAATCTGAAATCCTGATGAAAGTTCTGAAATCTCTATATCTACATCAAAATCTTTAAGAACGTTCTCAAGCCTCTCCTTCTGAACAGCGGATGGTGCAACAACGACAATTCTCCAGCGGTTTTTCAGCAGTGCAGAAAGCTCGTCCTTGAAATATGTGACATTACCGAAATACGACCGGGAGGCAGTGACTCCGAAATGAGCATATTCAGGGCTTGAGATGTCATAAGAGAGGAAACAATCCACAAGCGTCTCTGAAAAGCGTGTCCACGGAAAGAGCAGGCGGTCTGGAACTGGAGCTTTCTCATTCTTCTTGTATGCTTCTGCAAAGCGGGCCTTTGCCTCATTCTGCAGGGCTTTCCATGATGTATCGACACGCTCTACACCGGAAATGAAGAAAAAGTCATCTTTACGGAGATAGCTTTCCATTGTAGAAAACAGAGGGCTTGAATCCCCTGATATCAACGGTATATTGACGCTTTTGAGATTCTCGCTGCTTTTCTGTGTCAACGGATCAAAGTAAGCAATCCTCCCGATACTGTCCCAGTCTGCATAGATTCTTACTGGATGTTCAAATGAGAATGGGAAGATATCAAGGACTTCACCACGGATGGAAAAGGAACCTGCCTCAAAGCATGAAGGAGAACGGTAGTAGCCTGCAGCAATCAGTTCTTCAGAAAGCCTTGAAGGTTCAAATGACTCACCAACCCGGAGACGCACTGAATACCGCTCAAGACTTTCCGGAGACATGACAGGAGAGACAAAAGCTCTCAATGAAGTGACTATAATGCCACTTTTCATATCATTAAGGCTGTCAAGCGCTTTCTTCTGTTCATATTCAGAGGATGTAAGAGAAAACTCCGAGTAGAGCTGCTTACCGTTTGAAGGCAGAAGTACTGCCTGTATATCCTTATCATCAACGAGATCTGAAAAGAGCGTTTTTGCACTTTCTTCTGTAGAGCAGATGGCAAATAAACGCCCACCCCGCTTTGCTGCAATGAGCTTCACAGCTCTTGAAAGGGGGTAATAGTCGAGTCCATCGGCCTTAACCTTTCCACATCCCGGCTTCACTGCCGTTTTTATGGCCTGGTTCTTTGCAATATAATCTGCAACGAAATCCTGAATCTTCCGTTCCATCGGAAGAAATATACAGGAATGTGCTAATCCGAAACAAGGGGTGACTTACTCTCCTCCCTGTCTCACATTACTCTGAGCCGGAGGATGGAGCTTCTTCCCGCTCAAGACCCCTGTTGAACGATAAAGAGATGACAGATACAATCTCCGTTATGCTTGATTACCATAAATTAGACCTGCTTGCAGAAGAAATAGAGAAAGCCGGAGAGCTTGCTGCAGAGATGCAGAAAAGCGTACATCGCTCTTTCAAATCCGATGGTTCGGTACTGACTGAAGCTGATACCACAATCAGTAGAATAATTGTCAATAAAATCCATGAACTCTTTCCAGAAGCTGCAGTCATCAGCGAAGAAGAGGATGCCGAGGATAAAAGAAGTGCAGAATGGATTTTTGTTCTCGATCCGATTGACGGTACGGATGTATATTCACAGGGATTGCCATCCTTTGCAGTCTCCCTCGGGCTTCTGAATAGCAGAAGGGAACCTGTAGGGGCATATATCTCAGCACCGCGATTTGGAATCGGAGGCGGATCGCTTTTTGTCAGGATGGATCCAGGCAAGATGCCAATGATGAACGGAAAGGAAATCATGAAACCTGAGAACAAGGACGAAATCCATGAAATAACGATTGGATCCAAGGGACCAAAGGAATTCGACTTCTCCTCTTTCTCTGGAAAAATAAGAGTGCTGGGATCCACAATCCTTCACCTGCTCTCCCCAGTCCTGCTTTCTTCTATAGAAGCTGCAGTTGTGCAGAAATGCTATGTCTGGGATATTGCAGCCTCTCATGCTGTCATAAAAGCATTGGGAATGGATGCGGAGGACACAAAGGGAAACAGATTCGTCTATACAGATGACTTCATCTTCGGCAAGGAACAGCTCAAGGACTATCTTTATGCTGGGACTGACGAAGGGAGAAAAGAGCTAAGGAGGATGCTCCCACCTTTAGGACAGAACAATCTTTAATTCCATAATGGTCAATCACGCTTTCAAGGTTTGTATCCCTTACCGCTATTGTGAGCGTGATTTTCTTTTTCAGAAGCTTTCTCAGAATTTCATCAAAACCCTTACCGGAAAGTTCCAGAGCTCCAATCTCATCAAGAAAAACATCGCCTTTCTCTATTTCAGAAAGAGTTTTCTCTGCATAGTCGAAGACAGCAGAATCTGCAAAGAACTTACCGACACGGAACGGAAAGAGAGGTTTCTCTGTCATAAGCAGCCGGCTTTCTCCCGTTGCAAGATTCTTGAGATAATATGAATCATGATCATGGATGGAGACAAATCCCAATGGATTTGAAACTGCTTCTGCAAGCTTAAGCATGAGGGTTGTCTTTCCCTCTCCCCGTTTGCCGGTGACTATTCTACAGCTCATCTGAAAGAAATGCGTTCAAGGCCTCATATGCTCTTGAACTCTCATCCTTACGGACGACAAAAGTAAGGACGTTCATGGTGGATATAACTTCAATGATATTTACCCCTTCCCATGCAAGCTTTCTTGCCGCGAGGTACAGAATACCTGGAGTCTGAAGAAAATCGCCCTTGAAAAGAATCGTAAGCGCAACAAGGTCAGTGAAACGGTGGATGACATCCTCTTCGTTGACAATCTCATCAACAGCGCTTCTGTACTTGTCGGAAACGGAGAGGGAAATCTCATGAGAGCCAATTGAAACGTTCAGGAAATCGCCCTGTGAAGGCTTAACAAGACCGTAGAGAGACACAAGACGGGCAGCGCTTTCATCGCTTCTGCGAAGATTGACGTCGTAGATGTTTGTTTTCATAGAAATCTCAAAGCCGATCCCGCTACTCTCTTTTTTCTGCGGAGCCTCCACTTCTGAAAGTTCTTTTGCATAACGTCTTGCGGCCATTATGATAGAGGCTTCATTTACACTCTTGCCATACATCGATTCGACTTCTTCATGAATGAACCGGGCAAGATTGGAAAAAGAGATGAGATCGAGTCTCATCATTTCAGAGATGAATGGACTTTTATTGATAATCTCCTTCACGCATCCTGCGACAGATAGTGACATACGGACTCCTGTTATTTAGATAACAAACATGTTACAAAAATAACAAATCTAGTCAATATGAATCTTACAGAATAATCTGCAGTGTGTTATTATATTCTCATGCGATGCCCAAGATGTGGAAACGACAATGATAAGGTACTTGAATCAAGGTCCAACAGGGACGGAACATCAATTAGGCGCAGAAGGAAATGCCTTGAATGCGGACACCGTTTCACGAGTTATGAACGTATCGAGGAAAAACCCATCATCGTAATCAAGAAAGACGGAAGACACCAGCCTTTTGATATCTCCAAGGTAGAGAGAGGAATCAGGCAATGTACGGAAAAACTCTCCATAAAGCAGGAAGAGATTGACGAGATTCTGCACAACATTGAGGACAACATCTATGAAATGGCAGGAAGTTCAAACACCGTCACAAGCCAGCAGGTCGGAGAAGAGACACTTCGCCAGCTCTACCCTGTATCGAGAGTTGCATATGTGCGTTTTGCATCTGTCTACAGGGCATTTGATGATCTGGATCAGTTCATTTCCGAAATCGAGAAGCTTGCAAAGAAATGATTACTTTGCGGCATCAAACCAGCGTCCTGTAACTGAGTGCTCAATCTCCTCATTCAGGTGCTCTGGCTTAAGGATTTCATTGGCACAGTCAAGACAGAAATTATCCGTCATACCTGCTATATAGTCGATGATCATGCGCTTGTCAGAGCCTTCTCTTTCCATATAAAGCGGATACATATCGGAAGCATGGTTATAAAAACCAGCGGCCAGCATATTGTGCTCTGACATATATCCATTCTCATCAAGATGATAGGATTCATAGAGATCCTCAAGGTAATCCGCAATGAGGTGCAAAAGCCTTGTGAAGTACCTTGTATACCCATTCAGAATCTCGGAGCGGTATATGTATTTGTAGTTAAACTCGGAAAAAGCTTCGACAGCTTCGAAAATCTCAGGGGAAAAACCAATTCCCTCCTCATTGCTGGCACCTTTCACGATATCATCGACAAGCGTGTTGATAATGCGTCCATTGGTTGTTCCAAGCCTCTCTTTTACAATATCCGGGAGTTCCCTGCCTTTGAGGATTCCAAGCCTGTATGCATCCTCGAAATCCCTCCCAAGATATGCTATGGAATCTGAAAACCGCACGACAGCCCCTTCATAAGTTGCAGGAATAAGACCTTCACGCGATGTAATGCTATCCAGATCTCTTATCTTTCCTGTCGGAATGATACGCATTCTCAGGCTTTCACCATTGTGACAGACAATACCATCGCGGACTGCATATGTAAGATTGAGTCCCATGCCTCCATTGGAAAGGAAATCGACAACTCTCAGGGAATTCACCTCATGCTCGAATTTCCCAAGTCCTCGTTCTTCAGACATCTTCGAGATGATTCTCTCTCCGACATGCCCGAACGGCGTATGCCCAAGATCATGCCCCATTCCGATGGCCCATGCTATTTCAGTATCCAGCCCAAGCGGTCTGCAGATTGCAGATGCTATGGAGGCAACATGGAGTACATGTTCCATACGTGTACAGATGTGGTCATTTGAAGGGGCAAAGAAGACCTGTGTCTTATGCTTCAGTCTCCTGAACGGAGAGGAGTGAATAATTGCAGTGGTATCACGGTAATAAGGACCCCTCCCATCCTCCTTGCGGGGCTTTTTCCTTCTCATGAAGGCTTCGGACATATCACTATAGCTGTTTAGAATCATGAAAACATGCTAACATACTGAAAAGGCGGAAGAAAGTGTTTATATACATCATTCCTTTGACAGCTTTACTTCTTTCATTCATGGCACTTCTGGCATCGATGAGATTCATCTTCTCCAGACAGGGTCTTTATTGGCTTTTCCCCGCCATCATTTCCATGCTGCTCTTTTTCCAGAATCTGGACACTCTCCTGATGCTCGGAGAAGAGGGAATCACGGAATTTGCTTATACATTCCGCAACTTCTCTCCATTCATCCTCGCATTCCTCTGGTATATGATGATTGTCGTCTTCCACTATGCGCTGAAAAAAAATATTGCTGAGAACAGATTCGAAAGCGAAGCAAAGAAGAACAGGGCCGAAGCAGAGTATCTGATGAAGGTGGAGATGAGAGCCAAGAGAAAGGCAAGAAAAGCAAGACAGAAATATCTTGAAAACAGGACCTCTGTTCCATCCATTCCTCAATATAGAACGCCCGACGAGGATTGATGAAGAAAACTAGAAAATGATAGACTTACCCTATTATGGTTAAGCTCTATTTCACAGGTATCAAGCATTCTGGAAAGACGACGCAGGCAAGGCTTGTCTCAGAGCGTCTTTCCCTGCCCTTTTCAGATGCAGATGATCTTATTCTCAAGGAAATAAATACAAGTATCAGAGAGTTCTATAAGGAATATGGAAAAGAAGCCTTTATGGAAAAAGAGTATGAGGCTGTCTCCCGCTATGAAAAAGAAAACGACAGTTTCATTCTCTCCCTCGGTGGTGGTGCCTCTGATAACACAGCACTGATGCGTCTCATGAAGGAAAGTGGAAAGATCATCTACCTCAAGCGCAATGAGAGCGAGATGCTTCCAGTAATCCTCAAGCATGGCATTCCGGCATTCCTTGATAAGGACAATCTTGAATCATCCTTCCATGAGGTATATGTGAAGCGTGATTCCATCTACACGAAAAAAGCCGACCTCATCATCGACATGGGACCATACCGCGATAAAGCAGAGACAGCAGAAATGGTCATAGAGAAGCTGAAGGAGAATGGTTATGTCTAGTTCAATCGGAAAACTGCTGACACTTACAACATTCGGAGAATCACACGGAGCTGCACTGGGAGGAATCCTCGATGGCTTTCCTGCAGGAATAAAAATAGATGAGGATTTCATTAGAAGCGAAATGCAGAGACGCAGACCTGGAAGCACGAAACTGGGAACAAGCAGGAATGAGGATGATGAAATCAGGATACTTTCAGGTGTTTTCAACGGCATATCGACAGGAACATGAATCGGCTTCATGATTGAGAACAAGACCCAGCGTTCTGCTGATTACAGCGCAATAGCCCATACATACCGTCCAGGACATGCAGATTACACCTATGACATGAAATATGGCTTCCGCGATTTCCGCGGTGGTGGCCGCTCGTCAGGAAGAGAGACATCGATGCGTGTTGCAGGAGGTGCCTTTGCCAAGCTCTTTCTGAAAGAGCACGGTATCAGGGTGGATGCAGGAGTGATTGAGGTAGAAGGAATCAAAGCGGATTTCACAACCTGGAATCCTCCTTTTCCGGGCCCGCTCTGCGCTCCTGAGTGTAATAAGAAAGCGGAAATGGAAAAGGCCATCGAAAAAGCAAAAGCTGACGGAGACAGTGTCGGCGGTATCATCGAGTGCCGTATAAGTGGAATGATTGCAGGCCTTGGAGACCCTGTATTTGACAAACTGGATGCAACACTTGCGCATGCAGTAATGTCCATAGGAAGCGTCAAGGGAATCGAGTTCGGTTCAGGTTTTGAAAGTTCCAGGAAACGGGGCTCTGAAAACAACGATGAAATGAGAATGGAGAACGGAAAGGCTGTATTCCTCTCACACAATGCAGGAGGAATTCTCGGAGGCATCTCCAATGGCGACGACATAGTCTTCCGAGTAGCAATAAAACCGACTCCATCGATTTCAAAGGAACAGCATACTGTAACAGACAAAGGAGAAGATACTGTGCTGTCCGTACACGGCAGGCATGATCCATCGATTCTTCCAAGGGCAGTACCTGTTGTTGAGGCGATGGCAGCACTCACGGTTGCAGACCATCTTCTGATTGAGAGGGCATATGGAAAAAGATAGACCACTTACCGTACAAAGTGACAGGACGATGCTGCTGGATGTACACTCCCCTTCAGCTGATAAGTGCCGTGCAGATATAATCGCATTCTCTGATCTTGTTAAGAGTCCTGAACATGTACATACATATCAGATATCCCAGCTCTCGCTGTGGAATGCAATCTCATCAGGACTCACCTCCGATGAGATTCTCTTAAGGCTAAGACGCTGGTCCCGTTTTGAAATCGATCAGAGAATAGAATTCTTCATCACTGATCAGGCTGAGCGCTATGGTGATTTCATCCTCACCGAGCTTGATGATGAATACCTCCTTCTGACAGTCAGAAGGCCGGTTTTCGCAATGCAGCTGAAAGCTGAGCCCTCACTTACCCCGCTTCTCGAAGCAGAGGATAAGTCCTCATTCAAGGTAAAAAGAATGAACAGGGGTGTCCTTAAAGCGAGAATGATAAAGCTTGGCTTCCCGGTAGATGACAGGATTCCTCTGAAAAATGGAGAGCCTTTAATCATCAGGCTGCGGCCGACATTCTCTCCTCGGAATTATCAAAGCGATGCGGTGAATGCACTTCTTGGGGACGGAAAGAACGGCACAGGATATGGAACAATAGTGCTTCCCTGCGGTTCTGGAAAGACCGTTGCTGGAATCCTTGCAATGGCAGCTTTGAATACCAGGACGCTGATACTCTGTCCGAATGTCACAGCAGTGCATCAGTGGATCAGGGAACTTCTTGATAAAACCTATCTCACAGAAAACGAAATCGGTGAATATTCAGGAGAGAAGAAGGACATGAAGCCCGTTACCGTCTGTACGTATCAGATAGTAACATGGCGCCCGGATACAGACTCTGACTATCCACGCTTCTCGCTTTTCCGTGACGGAGGCTGGGGATTCATTATCTACGATGAAGTCCATATGCTCCCCGCCCCTGTTTTCCGCATAACAGCAGAGCTGCAGGCAATACACAGACTGGGACTGACAGCCACGCTTGTAAGGGAAGATGGCAGGGAGGATGAGGTTTTCTCCCTTGTCGGTCCCAAACGCTACGATACACCATGGTCTGACCTGGAAGCACAGGGATACATTGCTAAAGCATATTGCCATGAAGTCAGGCTTCCTCTTCCAGAGGAGAAGGAAATCGAGTATGCGATTGCCAAGAAGAGGGAAAAATACCGGATTGCGGCTCTCAATCCACTGAAGATGGATGCGGCAAGGAAGATAATAGCAAAACACCAAGGCGAATCCATCCTCATCATCGGACAGTACCTTGAACAGCTTGATGATTTCCAGAAAGCGTTCGGCTACCCCATCATCACGGGGTCAACACCCACCAAAAAACGCGATGAGCTCTATGCAGAATTCCGCGAGGGAAAAGTGAAGGTTCTGATTGTCTCGAAGGTTGCAAACTCTGCCATCGATCTTCCAGATGCCTCGGTCGCCATTCAGGTATCAGGGACATTCGGATCGCGGCAGGAAGAAGCGCAGAGGCTTGGCAGGATCCTGAGACCAAAGGAAAGGGATAGCCATTTCTATACATTGATTACTGAGTATACTGAAGAAGAGGAATTTGCACAGAACAGACAGAAATTCCTTTCCGAACAGGGGTACAATTACTCAATCGAGAAGGCGGAAATGTATGAGTAATGAACGAAAGCTTCCATTCGGTTTTGAAAGAGTGCTCACACAGGATGAAAACAATGTGCTTGAAGTCCTCTCAACAGAGGATGGAATGCTTCTCACACGTATTGCGCTTTCTCTTGATACGATTGAAGAGACAGAGGACATCACATCCCTTTTAGACAGAGGTATGGCAGAGTGGAAGGATGAAAGACTTGAAGTGACGGAAAAAGGAATGAAAGCTGTCTCCCTCTATCCTCTTCTCGGAACGAAGAAAACAAGAAGAATCTACCCTGAAGCCTTCTTTCCCTTCCTGCTCTCCATCGCGGCTTCCGGAATGCTCCCCAGCAGCAGATGGCAGAAGAGCATCAATTCGGATTTCTTCACATCTCTCTTTCCTTCTATCGAAAAGGAAAGAGCCATAGAAGCTGCAGAGAAAAGCATTGAGGCGCTCATTCATCTTGGAGTGATAAAGGATGATGATACCACTCTCTCTATCTCAAAAGAGCTTTCCTTGTCTTTTCTGGCTCTGAAGGAGGAAGAAAGGCTTGCTCTCGTCATATCGGAGGAATGCGTATATGACAGGGAAAAATGCAGGAGAATGGCACTTTTCATCAATCTTGCTTCAAAGATTTCCGATGTAGATGAGATAGAGAATTATCTTGATACCATAAAAAGCATCACAGGATCTTCTGTCTCACTCAGTGACCTTCTTCTCTTCAGCATTCTTGAGATTGAAGACGGAAGATATACAGGACGGAAGCTTCCGGAGGAAAGTACGGAGCATTTCGCGATCTCTTCAGATTTCTCCATCACATATACAGGAAAGACACCTGAGGACATCTGCCTCTATGCTTCCCCTGTAATGACGGACAGAACAACTGAATGGAGAATCACAAAGCAGTCAGCAAAAGCAGCATTCTCTCTTTCGCTTACGCCGGAAAAAATCAAAGAGAGCCTTAGCGGAGTATCATCATATGCTATTCCGGAGACAATCTATCCCCGCATAGCCCTATGGTACTCCTCCTACTCATCTCTTTCCGCTTCCAGAGCGCTCATCCTCGTATGTGATGAAAGAAATGCAAGAATTCTGGATGCACTACCTACTCTGCAGATGCATATAGAGAAAAAACTCAGCGACACGATTTACATCATGAGAAGGGACACAGAAGCACTCTGGAGACGAGCACTGGAAAATGCTGGGTTTGATATGCTTGGAAGAACAGAAGGGCCACAGTTCAAAACAGAGGAGAAAGGCGCGGAAATCATACAATCATCCTTCACTCGTCCAGCTATCAGCGAAGAAAGGGCGGTACCGTTCAACAGAGAACTCAAGGAAAAACTGATTCTCTCCTCCCCCTCTCCTTTCGTGAAAGCCCTGGTAATTTCAGGGTTCATCACAAGAGAAAACGAAAGCATCGAGCTGCCGGAAATGGTGAATGGTCTCTATTATCAGGAGAAAATGAGGTTAATCAGGAAAGCGGAAGACGAGAACCTGAAAATCTATGCAGAGTTCATCGATGGAAGCGCGCTTGTCGGCCATGTCAGGAAAGCAGATGACGACCACATCTTGATACTTGGAAAGACTGTAGAGCAATGCAAGATATGGAAGACTGCGCTACTTCCTGTCTCAATCAGAGATCTGGAGATGCATCCTTCGGATAATGATAGCCAGTAAACGCCTCGAACTGGAGTTTACCTTGCTCTAAGAGCATCTCCTCTCCAAAATGCAGGCGGCAGCCGGCTTTCTCCGCATCTCTGAGGAACTTGGTCATCTTAGGCTTATAGATGATGTCGTAGGCAATTTCCTTTCCTGTAAAGTGGAAATCTATCGGGCTGATATCAAAATCAGGATAGAGTCCAACGCTCGTTGTCTGAACAACAAGATCAACCTTACCCTCATATTTATGAGCGTTATCAAGGGTGTCATACTCACAGAGGTTGATACGAGCAAGCTTTTCAGCTCTGCCCACGGTACGGTTGAGAATCGTGACCTTCACGCCTCTGTTCCTCAAAGCCCAGACAATCGCCTGCGAAGCTCCGCCGGCTCCGATTACAAGCGCAGACTTGACCTTGCCAGAATCGATATCATTCAGAATCGGATACAGAAAGCCATAATAATCGGTATTCATTCCCTTCCACATTCCAGGCATTCTCACAACGGTGTTGCATGCACCAATCTGCTTAACTTCCCTCGTGATATTCCCGAGATACATAAGCACGGCATCCTTGAAAGGAATAGTGACTGAAAAGCCGCGCATCTTCAGATACTCTGCAAGAGCGAAGAATATTCGGACATTATCTACAAGGAATGGAAGGTATATTGCATTATAGTTGATAGCATGGAAACCAGGATTGTGAATCATCGGAGACGACGTGTGAAGAACAGGATTGCCGATGATACCATAAATAGCAGTACGTTCATTCACCTTGTCTGCACGATATAGAAGCTTCAGATCCCGGGCACTAACCTGCCCCGGTGCAACGGCATTTCCAGACGATGCGAATGTCAGGAGGGAACCTGCTTTCTTATAAAGTATTCTAATCGGAATTCCCCAATCTCCCATACCAATGATGATTTTAGGAATATCCTTGAGTTCTTCGGAAATTCTGAAAAGCGTCAGCAGATCCTGTATGGTATGTGGCGTTACAGCAGCCTTCGCGATATCTCCACGCTCTGCGAGCCGATAGATTCTTGAATAGATATCATCAGGAATACCGGAAAAGTCATGGAACGAGCGAATGATCTTCACCCCTTTCTCCCTTGCTTTGGCTTCTACATCATTCTTCTTCACATCCTCTTCTATATCAACATAAGCGAAGTTCCCTTCAAGAGCAGATAGAAGAAGCTGTCGTCTTTCGCGTTCTGAAAGCGTGCATTTTCCTCCATCTTCCTTACGACGAAGAGTGAGAATGACAGGAAGATCTGCCATAGCAGGAAATCCTGCTGCTTTCCTCTGCTCGTCTTCAGAGAGGAGATCCAGTCTCAATTCAGCTAAATCGATGTATTCTCTGTTCGCTCTGATCTCTTCAAGGCATGAAGATAGAGTGTTGCCAGACAGTGTTAGACAAATCATAAATATGAGACCTCCTCTCCACCAAAAAAATGGAGCCAATCCCTTATAAACCAGTACTTCTCATCCATCACAATGTGTTGAAGAACAGGGGGATTCCTGATATGTTCCGATAATAGCCATAACTGGCCCAATTAGCAAGGTACGGTACCTAGGGAGAAACATGAGAACACTGCAGATTCAGGATGTAAATCTCGCTTTTGGAGAGAGGGAGATACTCAAGAATATTGGTTTTACGATGGCAGAGCGGACAAGGGCTGCATTAGCAGGCGCTAATGGCTCGGGAAAATCCATGCTCCTGAAAGTGATATCAGGAGCAATGAAAGCCGACAGCATGACACTTTCCATCACAAAAGGTGCCCGTATCTCCTATCTTCCACAGTCGGACATAGTACTTCCTGAAAAAAGCGTCTACAACGCAGCAGAAGAAGGCTACAGCCGCTTTGAACCGATACTTGAGGAAATACGCAGTCTGGAGGAGAAGACATCACTGGGAGGAAAGGAAGCGCTTTCTGCGGCAGAACGTCTTTCCGAGTGCCATGAGCTTCTCTCAGATTCCGGTTATTACGAAAGAAAGCAGAGAATAGAGTCAATACTCTTCGGACTGGGATTCAGAAAAGAAGATCTGATCCGTCCTGCCAGGGAATTCTCCGGCGGTTATCAGATGAGGATAGCATTGGCAAAAATTCTCCTGGAAGATCCGGATTTTCTATTTCTGGACGAACCTACTAACTATCTTGATATCGAGGCAATGATCTGGCTCGAAGAGTATCTGAAGGCATTTGATGGCGGCTTGATGGTCGTCTCCCATGATCAGGGTTTTCTTGATGACATGGTCACAGAGGTATATGAGCTCTTCAATGGCCGCCTCACACGATATGCAGGAAACTATTCTGCATACCTTGTTCGCAGAGAAGAGGAAATCAAGGAAATTGAAAAGGCCTACAGAAAACAGCAGAGTGAGATAGAAAAGACTGAGGCTTTTATCGAGCGCTTCCGTTATAAGGCAACGAAGAGCAAACAGGTACAGTCAAGGATAAAGGCTCTGGATAAGCTGGAGATAGTCGAGATTCCGCAGCATCTGAGAAAGCTTTCCTTCTCTTTTCCCCCTGCTCCACACTCCGGCAATGACGTTCTTTCCGTGGAAAAGCTTTCCAAAGCTTATGGAGAGAACAGAATTTACAATGACTTCTCATTCCTTGTAAAAAAGGGAGAAAGACTTGCGATAACAGGCCGCAATGGTGCGGGAAAATCCACTCTGCTGAGAATGATTGCCGATGCTGATAATGATTACACAGGAACCATAAGAGATGGGGCCGGCGTAAAGAAAGCCTACTTTGCACAGGATACAGAGAACACGCTCAATCCTGCAAATACGGTGCTTGAAGAAGCCGAAAGCCTTGCAGATACAAAAGACATTCCGGATATAAGGAATCTTCTAGGAGCATTTCTCTTCTCCGATGACGATGTCTTCAAGAAAGTCTCAGTGCTTTCCGGAGGGGAAAAATCCAGGCTTGCTCTTTTGAAGATTCTTCTGCATCCGTCGAACCTCCTGCTTCTCGACGAGCCTACTAACCATCTTGATATAAACGCAAAGGAGATGCTTGAGAAGGCTATCGCAGCTTATGGCGGTACTGTGATTTTTGTCAGCCATGACAGGCATTTCATCAGAAATCTTGCAACGAGGATTCTCTATCTTTCGGAAGATGGCCCTGAATTCTTTGATGGTGATTACAGTTACTTTGAGTACAAGATTGCTGAGAAAGAGAAAAAACTTGCAGAAGAAAGCCACAGAAAAGCAGCCGAACAGCCTAAGGAAAAACAAGAAAACCTGAGCATCTCCAGAGAAGAGGCAAACCAGAGAAGGAACAGACTGAAAACACTGGAAAGGACTGCCGAGAAACTTCTTAAGGAACTTGATGAGCTGAATGCAGATCTTGCTGAGCTTAATAATCAGATAGCTCTTCCAGAAAACTACTCAGATGCAAAGAAAATCACAGGGCTGATCGAGAAAAAAGAAGCACTTGAAAAGAAGATAGAAGAAACGGAGAACCTCTGGATGGAAACAACTGAGGAGGCCGATAAATGCAGAGAATAATGGAACCGGACAATACACAACTTGAATTCAGCCGCTGTTTTCCTTCAATTATCCTCGCCTCCTCTTCCCCAAACAGGAAAGCTCTTCTTGAAGCCGGAGGAACAAAGGTCTCTGTATTCGTACCAGAAACTGATGAGGAGAAGAAAGGCTCTTCTCCTGAAGAGATAGTGACAAACATCGCTTCCGGAAAAATCGATGCATATATCTCTTCTGAGGCTTTCGATGAAAACATACTGGCAATAGCTGCAGATACCCTTGTTTACATCAATGGGCATCTTCTGGGAAAGCCGAAAGACAGAGAAGACGCAAGAACCATCCTCAAGGAGCTTTCCGGCAGAGAGCAGATTGTGATATCCGCATCGGGGCTGTATATCCCGGGGAAAGGGAAAGTGATGATTACAGACACAGCTTCTGTATTCTTTCACAATCTCACAGAGAAGGACATTGAATCATATCTTGATACAAACGAATGGATGGGAGCTGCCGGAGCCTACAGACTGCAGAAAACAGGATACAGACTTGTTGAGAGAATCGAAGGAGACTGGACCACTGTTGTCGGGCTTCCACTGAAGCTGATTCTCAAAACAGCTTGTTTTAATTGAAAATAATGGTCATTGCTACCAGGTAACAACGGCCATTATTCCAATACAGGAAAATCAATTCCAGAGACCTGTATCTCCGGCTGTTTCAGATATGCAGTTTTCAAAATCTACAAATTGCTTGGATTTTTCAGATATGTAACCAAGGATTGTCTTGCCATTTTCAGGAACTCTTCCTGAGAATTCACAATCTGTAAATGAAATGTGCAAACCTGCGGAATCAGCCCCTGCTGTACCAACAATACCACCTATTCTATTAATACCCTGTTGATCGGTAATTTCTGAAGAGGAATCTGCATCCTTGATAACAGCATGGTTATATACAGACCCAGCTATACCTCCGACACTAAAACTGGAATTTGATGAAGTATATTCAACTGTAACAGCACCCATACTGAGAGCTGTCTCAATTTCTGCATTCTGCGAACTCTCAGGGTCAACATATATTCTTCCAACTATACCACCAAGCGAATTGAATGAATCACCAAGGTCAGCAGTAATGACTTCTCCATAGTTTCTGACATTCTTCAACAATGAATCTGATCCGATTTCTCCTGCTATACCACCTGTAAACTGACTTCCTGTGACCTTTCCATAGTTTGTTGAATCAGTAATTTTTGACCCTGCTTTAACAGAACCGCCAACAATTCCTCCTGTATGATAGGAAGCTCTGATTTCTCCTGCTTCAGAATCGTTTTCTACTCCATTCGTGCAGTATTCGATAAAGACATTCTGAGAACCATCATACGACCCCATGATTCCGCCAGCAGTTCCTCCGTTATATTGAGATTCTGCTAAAGAAGATCCTTCCACAATAACACTTCCAGTATTCAGACAATGAGAAATTGTACCACTCCTCACCTTTGAAGTAATACCACCATTATAACTTCTGATTGCATTGATATCTCCATGGTTCTCGCAATAAGAGATATTAATATCATCACTACCTGAACCAAGAATACCAGCAACATATGTTGCACCGCTGATATCAGCATAGTTAATACAGTTTTCAATTCTGCTGCCTGCTGAATTCAAAGTACCGGCAATACCTCCGACTATTCCAGAATTCAAATTTGTTCCAGGAATTTCATTATCAGGGATTTCTATTGTACCTTCTGCTGAATTGATACAATCTTCAATTACGATATTTATAGCATCTGCACAACCAATGATGCCGCCAATAGAGTAAATTCTTTTTGTTGAATCGGAAAGAGCTCCTACAGAAATCTGACCATGGTTTTCACAGTGTGTGATACTTATGCTATTGTCTTCTGTACCATCAAGCGCATAGCCAACAATACCACCAAAATCGTAAAGCCCCGATTCATCCGTTTCAATTACAACTACGTGTCCGTAATTATCAGATTCTGTGATAGAAGAATCTTCACCAAGCTGACCAACAACTCCGCCTATGTTTAATGAACCGCTTACATTTCCTTCATTGTGGCATCCTGAGATTGTATTGCCGACCGTAAAACCGACAACACCTCCTGTATATCTTGAACCAGAGACATCTCCGTAATTGGCACAATCCTTGATTATGAGTTCCCTGCCATCAGGCTTATATGAAGTAGATACGATACCACCTACTTTATCTCCTTCGGTGAAGCCTCCTTGTACAGTGGCATAATTCTCACAATTTACTATCTCACCATGTCCAATCATTCTGGAGACAACACCACCTGCAGTAGTTGAAGTTACAGATGAGGAATCTCCATCAGCCCCGGCTATACAATTCTCAACAGAAGCACCTCCCCCAACAAATCCAACGACGAGAGAGCCATTAGCTTCTGGATTAGAGAGGTTAACGGAACCTGTTACGGTAAGATTTCTAACAACAGTATTTTCTCCATAAATACCGGAAATAAAGGCATATCCAACGCCATTTTCTCCTTCAGCATCTATTGATAATCCGGATACTGTATGGCCATCACCATCAAAGACTCCTTTGAAGGCACCATCTTCAAGACTTATATCGCGATTAACATTTCCGATAGGTGTCCACTCTCCAGACAATTCAATATCATCAGTTAGCAAAACATATGCCATTGATGCTTCTTCATCACCATCATTGACGGCCTTTGCGAATGCAACAAGTTCAGTAATTGTCGAAAATTCAAAAGGATTGTTTACAGTACCGGTACCTTCTGTTCCATTTGCAGAAACAGTCTCTCCATTTACTTTAATTGTACTGTCGAAGGAAAATGCAGCAGGTGTAACATCTTTTAACTCATCACCATCAACCGTTGCAGTAACAAAACCTTTAACATCTGTTCCAACAATTGACAATGTATCGTCTCCCGTTGCTCGTATATCAATTGTTGCAGTAAAGCCAGTGACATCTGTACCATTACCATCAAAAGAAACCGCCATTGTACCTGTTAGGCGGTATCCATCAATCAAATATCCATTGATATCTGCAATTTTGGTTATTGGAGTATCCAAGGCATATAATGATACGTTACTAGTAGATAACGAAGAAGCACCATCTGTGATGGTTATAGTTTCTGGTACTTTTGTATAACCCGTCATCATATCAACAATATCGATAAGTGCAAAATTTTTTATTGTCTCAGAAATACTAGGCTTTTCAACAGGCCAATCATCTCCAGAATCCCCACCACCTGGGAAAGGAACAAAAACGTATTGTGTACAGGAAAACAATATGAATAATAAAAGAAGTCCTGCAACAAAAATTTTTTTCATCTCATCACCCTCCGACTATATTACATTCTATTAATGTACCCCCCCCCCATTTGTTTATGTCAATAAAAATTAGATAGTTTTAACATTCTTTTTTTAATTGACAAAAACAATAAAGGGTATAACACTATTAGGAGGGAAAGATGCCAAAGAGATATTCAAGGCAATTCCGTAAGATGGTTGCAGAGCTTATCTGTGTCCAGAAAGAAGGGACCATCAAGACCGCAGATGAATTCGGCGTCCCACTCAAGACAGTAGAGAACTGGGGCACAGCTTATAACAAGGATCCCCACTGCTTCGATGATGACTACATCTCGACCGAGCAGCAGCTGGAAGCAGCAAGGAAAACGATAAGGAAGCAGAAGGAGACGATTGAAATATTAAAAAAAGCAGTGGCCTTCTTCATGAGCGAAAGGACAGAAGATTCAGATTCATAATGCAGAATTCAGATAAATATGACATCAATCTGATGTGCGAGTGCCTGAATGTATCCCGGTCAGGATTCTACCGCTTCTTCTACGCCAGCAGCGGCACAATGAAGGAAAAGAAGCTTTCCGCATGCATGAGAATCCTGTCGATACATGCTTCTGATCCGCTCCTTGGTGCTCCCAGGATCGCACTGCTGCTTCATGGAGAAGGCATACAGATAGCCCAGTCCACCGTATCCCGATACATGAAAGAGATGGGAATCGCCGCTGCCACCACGCAGAAGCGATTCCGGCCAAAACGCCCAAAGCTCTCCAGCGACAGCTCTCCGGCTATCATCAACAGGGCAAAAGAAGCCAGCATCATCTCCACCAATACCGTCTGGACCACGGATATAACATATATCCGCACAAAGGCAGGCTGGGCTTATCTATCCACGATTATAGACCGTTATTCACGCATGGTCATAGCCATGAGAATGGATTATTCAATGACTTCCAGGCTCTGTGATACGCTCCCCTCAAGTAGGACAAAGAAAAATAAAAACTACTTGAATGGAG
>CALXYN010000036.1 GCA_944392975.1 uncultured Spirochaetaceae bacterium
CAGAAAACGGATGATGCTCTGCATATCAAGGAGCTTTTCCAGAAACTTCTCGATAATGGCAGAAGCGGATATCCTTTCTACTCTTCTTTCACAGAAAAAGAAACAGAGAGGAACCCTCAGCTTGCGCTTGAACTTTACAGGCTACTTATTGACGCGCTTCTCAAGGAAAGAAACGCATATCCGGAAACTTCTTCTGAGTACAGAAGAAATATAGACAATACCATTGAGATTGCAAGACGGACATTGTCCATTGCTCCAGAAGATCAGGAAATAAGGAAAATACTCGTCGATTCCCTCTCTCTGAAGTACAAATCCTCCCAGCGTCTTGGTGAGTGCCTCAAGCATCACAACATACTCTCATCATCAAAAGATCCGGTAAAAGTTCTTGATGAATTTGAAAGAGACATTGCATTCTCTGCAAATACATATGTATTGCAGAAAGCTACTCGCCGTGTTGGTCTCATAGTTGGCGTTACAAATCGTGTAGTAACTGTACGTTACAGTTCTACAGATACACAGGAAATCAAGCTCGAGAGTGCCTTCGATGCTTTGACACCACTGTCAAAGCAGAATATCAGGGCAATAAAGAAAGGCGTTCCTGCTCCGAAAATCAAAGCAAAGATTTTAGGAGAAGGTGGTGTTTCATGGCTTGTCCGCACCCTCCTCTATTCCGCTCAGGATAACAAGGAGACTCTCAAGGAGATGAAGGCTGATGTTGTGCCTTCAATCCTTACTGACAGCGAATGGAAGAACATTGCCGACAGTATCAAGACAGAACTAAGGCAGAACAGCTACATCAGAATTATTCCAGGCGCAACAGATACTTATCAGCTTACAGCTTATCCATCCACACCTGAGGAAAAGCAGCTGTATGTATTCCGCAACGAGACAAACTTCTATGGAAAAGTGAATGCGGCTCTGACAGCTCTTTCAATTCCTGGAATCGAGAAAACATCGGATGCATTCATGGAAATGGTTTCATATTTCCAGGATCAGCTTAATGCAGAAAAAAATCCTCTTGCAGAGAGGATTGCTGCAGTCCTGCTTCTCGATTATCTCTCCGAGAAGGAAGTTCCAGTTACTTTCGATATTTCATTTGAAAGCCTCTATCATGGCCTCGATGAAAGCGAAAAGAGGGATGTTTTTGCTTCCATTGACAACACGGTGCTTAAAAAGGAATTTGTTGACCATCTCATTGATGCGGATAAGAGTATCGCAGCATCGACACTTGTTAACATCTTCCCTATTTACATCAGCTCCTATATTCCAGCTAAGCTAAAGAGGCTCAACAAAGGTGCTGATTACTATGCTCTCATTAAACGCTCTGTTGAGTCTTTCAGAGACTGCATTCCTGCCTTCATTTTCTTCTCATGCGAGGCAAGTCTCTCTGATCAGGACATGAAAAAGGCAGAAATCACCAAGGAGCAGATTTTCCGCACAAAGCTTCTTGCACTTTCTCATGTGACAAAGGCTCAGAGCACTGCAGAGACAAAGAAGAATATCAAGGTACTTAGAAAGAATCTCGTTGAAGATGGAGAGATCAGGAAATTCATTGACAGAGCTACTAAAGAAGAAATTGAAGATCTCAGGCCACTTATCATCTTCAATGAAGGACTGGAGACTGAAGAGAAAGCTTCCTATAAAGCTCAGATTCTCTCCCGCTTCCCGGATTTCGAGTTCAATGAAGCAAAGAAGGAAGCTCCCAAACCTTCTGCTCCGAAAGTTGCTTCTGGCTTCCTCTGTACGCAGAAAAGCTATGACAAGAAGAAGGAAGAGCTTAAAGACATCAATACAGTGCAGATGCCGGAAATCCTTAAGGAAATCAACTTTGCTCGTGAACTTGGAGATCTCAGAGAAAACAGTGAGTATCAGTATGCAAAGGAGCATAAGAGGGAACTTGAGAGAAGAATCGGAGAACTCAACAATGATCTTGCAACTGTACGCGTAATGACAGTTCAGGATGTACTTCCAGGCCTTATCGGTTTCGGTACAAAGGTAACTCTCAGAGATAGACTTAATGGCAGTGAAGTCATTTACACCTTCATGGGCAGATGGGAATCTGAACCGGAAAAAGGAATTATCGATTTCAATGCACCACTTGGTCAGCATCTTGTGAACCATAAAGTCGGAGACGAGGTTAAGTTCGAAATCAATGAACGACAGTATGACTTCGAGGTTCTATCAGTGGAAACAGTGAGTTTCTGAGATGTATATTCTCTATAAAATTGTTTCTGAAAATAAATAGTTTATAAGACAAAGCAGGGAAGATTCCCCTGCTTTGTTTATTTCTTGCTATTTAGCTTTTTCTGGCTCGCCTCAAGTCATAATCTAACTATCTGCTTATCAAATATATTGCTTCGACCTCTTCGAAAGTTTTCCTTTTTATTACTAAAGTTTGTCTAGATTTGCTTTAACTAGGAACCTATCCTTTTACACTTCCAGATGTCATCCCAGAAATGAAGTTCTTCTGGAAAACAATATATAGAATCAGGATTGGAATTATTGAGAAACATGATCCTGCAATCAGAAGATCATAATTATTTCCATACGGTGTTATAAGGGTATTTAGACCAATCGGAAGTATAAATTTATCTGGATCCCTAAGAACCATAAGCGGCCATAGAAAATTATTCCATACACGCATACCATTGGAAATGCACATTGCAGATACTGCTGGTACAGAAAGTGGTACAATTAGGCGAAAGAAAATACCATATTCCGTTACACCGTCAATGCGCCCTGCATCAAGAAGCGATTTTGGAAGCCCCTCAAAATACTGTTTAAAGAAAAAAATCGTTGAAGCATTGATTATGAATGGCAAGATTATACCTGCCCATGTATTAATCATTCTCATTGATATCACCTGCTTATATAATGGCAGCATGATTATTTCAAACGGAATCATCATAATCAGAAGAACAAGGAAAAAAAAGAAACTCTTATACCGAAACTCATACATGGCAAATCCATATGCAACAAACATACATATGGACAAAGAGACAGCAACCTGTACAAATGTTAGCCCAATACTGTTGAAAAACCATGTGAAGTACATTGTTTCGCCGCTGAACAGCATTTTCCAATTGTCAAGCGTAAACTGCCCTTCTTCCAACGTAAGATTCAATCCTTGCCTGATAATATCCCTTCCCGGCTTGAATGATGACAGTGCAATTGAAATAAAAGGAACAAGGAAAATAAAAGCCAGGATGATAAATAGTATAGTCACTATCATAACTGCAGAATAATGCCTGATTTTATAGATATTATAATTTCTCATTCGATTGAATCTCCCTTCTTGAAGAATCCCGAAACCTTCAGTTGTGAAAGATTCAGAATCATAGCAAGTACAAGCAGAACAAGACCGACTGCAGAAGCATAACCCATTTCGTTCTGTTCAATTCCCTGTCTGTATAAATAACCGATAATGGTAAGACCTATTTCGTGAGGTGAGTTATTTCCGCTCCAAAGCATATAACTTTCAGTGAACATCCTCAGACCAGCAAATACACTAATAGTAATTACATATGTTCTGCTTGGCTTGAGAAGCGGTAATGTGATGAACCGGAATTTCTGAAGTCCTTTAGCCCCATCGATATCCGCAGCTTCATAAAGTTCTGTTGGAATATTGTTCAATCCAGCAAAGAAATACACAATATTCATTCCGGTCCATCTCCAGACTGCTAAAAGAAGTAAAGCGGTATATCCTGTACCATAACTGAAAAGCCATTTGATTGGTTCATGCCCGAAAAAAGCCAATACTCTGTTCATGAGAGAACCAGGCAGCTCTCCAAACATGAGCCTGAAAATGGTTCCAGCAACTACAACACTAGTAAGTACTGGTACAAAGAAGACTCCGCGGAAGAATCCTTTACCAATCACGAGTTTTGAATCAAGTATACACGCAAGCACCATTGGGATTGGAATAAGAAGAATCAGTGTTAATACCATGTAAACAACACTGTTTCTGATTGCAATCCAAAAGGACCTGTCAGAAAAGAGCTTTTCGTAATTCTTTAAACCAAGAAATTCAACTTGTCCGGGAAGAATTTCTTCAAAGCTCATGATCACCGTACTGATTATCGGATAGACAAAGAAGATAACAAAAAGAAGTACGAATGGACATATGAATACATATGGTGCCTTATCCTGTGAATATAAAAAACTCTTGAAACGCGATGACACGAGGACTCTCCTTTTTCCATATGACTGCAGGTTTTTCGGCCTGCAGTCGTTTTAAAATTAACTAAGCTGATTCATGATTTCTTCCTGTGCATTCTCAAGTGTTGTCATGATATCGGCATCATTTTCGAACACATCAAGGAGAATCTGATTATTGAAGTAATTTGATATTGTGGGGGTAGCTTCCACAGAGCGGATGATATTAACCTCATCACGGATTTCACGAAGTGTATCAAACGGATTTGTTACGAAATATTGCAGATATTTGTTATCTGGATCATTCGTTACAGCAGGATCATCCCATACCTTAGTATTAACAGGATCAAAACCAAGAATCTCCCATATTTTAGTACCGCCTTCAACAGAGAGTTTTGCCCATGCAACAAATTCCTTGGCAAGATCTTTGTCATGAGCCGTATTGATTACGACCGTTGCTGTTCCTCCAACACCGGCAGACCGATCCTGACCTTCCTCAAAACGAGGCATCGGGGCAATTGCAATCTTGCCAGCAACATCAGGCATATAGTCAACAAAACGAGACATGAACCAAAGAGGGAATGCAAGGGAGGCCACTTCTCCGCTGTTAATCCAACCATAGCATTCTTCACTATCAGGTTTGCCACCGGGAGAAACACGAGAAATGCCAAGATCAATCATTCTCTTTTCCATTTCAAGAGCGTTATACATTTCTTCAGTAACGATGTTTGGAACACCGTTCTCATCTACAAAATCCCCTCCCTGCTCTCCAAGAAAAGCCGAAAGCATATTTACTCTTGTTCCTTCTGCAGTAGTCATATACTTTCCAGTCTTTTCTTTGACAATGAGACCTGCTTCGATGAATTCATCCCATGTATCAATCGTAGTATAGTCAATGTCCGCTTCTTCAAGAATTTCCGTATTATAGAACATTACGCATGCTCCGACATGGAAAGGTACGCCGTAATTAATACCGTCTTTTGAATACAACTCAAGACGAGATGGTACACAGTCTGCAGCATATGGAGCGATTGCTTCTGTCATATCTTCGAATTGTGGGACACCTTTCATAAAATTCGGGAAGGAATTGACATGTACATCACAGATATCGGGAGCTCCATATCCGCTCTGAAGAGACATCTGAAGTTTATTATGCATATCAGCATTTGGAAGCACTGTGATATTCAGTGAAATCTTTCTATCTGGATTCTCCTCATTCCAGATATTCTCCATTTCCTTGTAAAAATTGCTATGAGCCTCAACATATGTCCAGAGCTCAAATGATGTGGTTCCATCTGCAGCTGTCGTCTCATCAGCACCACCTGCATACGCAAAACCCATTGCTACAATCATTAGCAATCCGACAAGAAATAATCTGCCTCTTTTCATAAGAACCTCCTTTTCTGGTTTTGTTTATGACAGATCGAAGCGAATCATATTCCATGACGCTTTCTTTAATCTAAAGTCAAAAGTTCGACCTTCTGACCGCATCTCATGAATCATGATTGGTCTAACTTTCTCACTATCTGCAGAGTTTTCTGCTTTAAGGTCATCGGATATCATTTCAGTCCGGAAAGACAATCGGCATTTTCCAAAGCCCCTTGTCTCAATCTGAAAATCGATATCATCATTCAGTGAACGATTGACCGCAAATACCGTAAGATGGCCTTCATCCTCGTCCACAACACCTATAGCTTCAATATAGGGAACATCTCCGAATCGCTCGCTTTTATATGTTGGAGATTCTATTGCCGGAAGCATAACCTTTCCTCTGCCAAAACAGGAAACCTGTTGGAATGGGAAAAATATTGTCTGCCTCCAGGCTTTTCCTCCTTTTTCTGCAATAATTGGAGCAATTACATTCACAAGTTGGGCTATACAGGCAATTTTAACTCTGTCAGCGTTCTTCAGCAGTGTAATCAGAAGCTCTCCAATCAGAATTGCATCTTCATGTGTATAGTGTTCTTCTAGAAGTGGAGTTCCTGCAGGAAGAATATTTTTTTTCATTCTTCTTTTATCTTCAAGCTTGTTATGGAACCATATATTCCATTCATCAAAACAGATATACATTGTTTTTGGACTCCGCTTTTTGGCTTTCACATAATCACAAGCGGCTTTAACTGTTTGAATAAAACTATCCATTTCTAGATTCAATGCAAGATACTCTGGAGTATTGCCATCCCAATTGCCAAAGTAGTCATGCATTGATATGTAATCTGCTATGTCATAAGTGTATTCAAGAGTTTCACATTCCCAAGATGGAAATGTCGGCATAATGAATTTTGAACTACCACATGAAACAAGTTCAATCGATGGATCCACAAGTTTCATAACCTTGCCAGTCTCTGCAGCAAGCTTACCATAATCAGAGGCACATTTATGTCCAAGCTGCCATGGTCCATCCATTTCATTGCCAAGACACCATGTTTTTATTGAATACGGATCTGCATGACCATTTTGCCTTCTGAGATTACTCCAGTATGTTCCGCCAGGAAGATTGCAATACTCAATAAGGCTTCTAGCAGCATCTATACCTCTCGTACCTAAGTTCACAGCCATCAAAGGTTCTGTTCCGACTTTTTCGGCCCAATGCATGAACTCATCTATTCCAACCTCATTAGGCTCCATTGTTCTCCATGCAAGATCCAAACGAGCAGGTCTGTTCTCGACAGGACCGATTCCATCTTCCCATCTGTATCCTGATACGAAATTGCCTCCAGGATACCTAACAATCGGGACATTGAGTTCTCGGACCAGATCTATCACATCTTCTCTCATTCCCTTTGAATCGGCAGTAAAATGTCCGGGTTCATATATACCTGTATATACAGACCTTCCCAAATGTTCTACAAACGATCCAAAGAGCCGACGATCAACTGATCCGACTGTGAAAACTGCATCGATATACATTACTGCTTTCATATAAGCCTCCACTCAAGCCCTTGCAGATATGCATGAAAGGCTTTTGATTCGTCTGTCTCAATATCATCGACAGTTATGATCTCTCCTTTTCTGATATCCTTATTAACTTTTTTTCCTGAAAGGAGATAATATGGAGCAACTCTGGTATTAGGCAAATATGTGACTAGTTCAGGTAATGCCTCCGTGATCACATGATGATGTCCCCCCATCTTTAGAAGAGTCCCTTTTCTAATATCCTTTGCAGCTCTTGCAGCACATATTGTATTAATTTGGCACTCAGGTACATTTTCAGAGATGTTCTTCGCCAACCTTCTTATTGTCCCGATGGCTTCCAGTCCAAGCAGATGATAAGGGTGATAAATAGCGGCATACTTGCCATTATGACTAATAACATGCCCCTTTTCTTTTAACATATCCCATATCTTTTGATCACAGCATCGAACTACAACAAATTCTCCCCCGGCAAATGATGCCTCGTTTTTTTCCCTGATATGATAAAAAACATCGACACATCCTGAATGTGAAAGCAAGCCACCATCTTCTTCTGGAGAAAAAGCATCCGCAATCTCATTTATCCTTAAAACAGGAGAATGAAATGTTGGTGTATCCGGTAAATATTCACTACGGTTTGCAACAAGACTCATCTCACAGTAATCAGGAGGAGCTGGTATGCAGAAACTACCAAGAATACTCTTACGCTTTCTTATAGAAGATATAGAAGAATCATTGAAGAGTTTTGTGAATCCCGGGATTTTTATAGATACACCCTGACATGTCACGGATTCAGATTCTGCATCATATATTAAATCGTATTCACTCGATTTCCCTACTGCGACTATCTCAAGACCCCAGAAGGAAACAAGAGAGATTAGATCCAACAGATTCTTTGGCTGATCGCCATTTGATAAAATGTATCTTACACCATTATCACGAGCAAGTTTATCTAAATAGGCACCCGAAACAGAATCAGCTTCCTTTGAAACAAGCAGAACATTTTTTCCTGTTTTTATTGCCATCTCTGCGACTTCTGTGCTGACCTCAGGATTTCCTGTGGCCTCAACAACCAGAGCTGCATTGGAATATTGAATTAGATGATAATCTTCAACAATATGTATTGATGACTCATCCATACCTTGTTCCGAATAATTTATCGTTATGTTGTTATAACCGAGCTCAGAAAGAAGATCCCTGAGTTCTATGGCATTCAGATCACACACAGCCGCTAAATCTATATCAGGAACATTCCTGAGTTGTGAAAGAAGCGAGTATCCAAAACCACCACCTGCTCCTACAAGCGCAATTCTCATATCAGCCACCCCTTCAAACAAGTTCTCCTAGTTCTTCATCAGATAAAAGCCTAGATTTTTCATTCCGCAGTAACCATGAAATCTGTAGACTATATTCGAGTTCTTCAACATTATCCGCAGCGATTTGAATATCTTTTCCTTTCACAACCATTCCATGGTTCGAGAGGATATATGCACCGCATTCAGGCATAGAGGCCATAATCCTACCCAGTTCAGGGCTGCCTGGTTTGTAATATGGGACAAAACCAATCTTTCCAATCTTCATTGTTAAATAAGGCATATATCGACATAAATGAGCCGTAAAATTTTCTCCCATGCACGATACCACTCCGGAATATGTAGTATGCAGATGAATCACAGCACCACATGATGGATCGCTTTCATATATCGCAATATGAAAAGGAACTTCCTTTGTAGGTTTTCGGCCAGAAAGAACTGTTCCATCGGGAGAAATCAGAGTTATGGAATCTTCATTGAGTTCACTGAGTCGTGAACCAGATGCTGAAACATAGATTCCAGAAACCGTACGTATTGAAATATTGCCTGATGAGCCATGGCAATACCCAAGCTTCCCGAGTTTTAAAGACGTCTTTATTAGTTCATCTATATATGTTTTTTCCTGCATATCCTACCTCTGTACATCTAGAAAGAAAGTATCTTTACCAAAATTCCCTGACTTCAATGCAAAAGCCATATTCCTGCTGTATATCCATGAGATTCCCGGAGATATTTCGGGTCCAATACGGAATAATCTCTCTCCGGAAGCCTGCACAACCGCCCCAGAGGTTTCTCCCCCTCCGACGATAAAACGTCTGAACCCTTTACCGATAGCAAGACATGTAAGTTCTCTGAAGAATTCATTTATAAGTGCTGCAATATCATAATCAGGATAAAGAGCATTTACCCTATCCAATTCCTCAGGGGATTTCGTTGCATAGACCATGGGGGAAAAAGATCCAGATGAAGTTGCAATCCAGTCAGATATCTTCCTGGCATATTCGATGAGATCTTTTATTAGCTCAGTAATATCAATGCTCTTTGCAGGAGCTCCTGCGACAATGTAATTATTTACCTGGATATTCGACGCTCTGGAACAAGATCCCACAAAGATAACAGTTCTTTCATCTCTGAATGGGATGTTGTCATGTCCATCTGCATTGTAATTCGAATTAGATAACACTGAGGCAAGTGCTCCGGCTAAAGCAGAGCCTCCTGTAAGGAAATCATTTTCTGAACAAGCTTCGGCGATGATACGTATTGATTTATCATCTATTGAATCAATAACAATCCCACATACACCAGTTGATGTATACTCATTCAATTTCCTACGGACATAAGTTGAACCCTTTGAAATATCTTTATATGGTATGACAGCAATCTTACCGGAGAACTGTTTTTTGAGAAGTGTAGGAATATAGCTTTCTGTCATTGGATTTACTGGATGGAAACGCATAGGACTTTCTGATAAAAGTCGGTCATTAACAAAAAGATAACCGTTATAGACAGTCCTTCCATTGACAGGAAGTGCTGGCACGAAAACTGTGTAACGTGAATCAAGGAGTTTCATGATGCTTTCTGCAACAGGACCTATGTTGCCATATTCTGTGCAGTCAAATGTCGAACAGTATTTAAAATAGAACTTTCTGCAACCGGTCTTTTTCAGCATCGAAACAGCAGCTACAGCTTGTGCTGTTGCTGATTTCACAGAACAAGAACGGATCTGGAGACTTATAACCACGGCAGAATCTTCATCGATTGAATTTAAATCCTCATATGATGGCAAACCACAGAACATAATGGTTTCAATCCCACCATTGCGTATAAAGCCTGCTACATCGACAGCACCTGTGAAATCATCTGCTATTACACCTAGTTTCATAGAACCCTCTATCAGCCGTAATTGCAGAATATGTGCCAATATCCATTTGGAGTATCTTTTAGGGTGTTTTTATACTAATTTTTCTTTCTAATAATTGGATTAAGAAATTAGATATTCTTATATCGTAAAGAAATGCTGATTGTTATTTCTTGACATTCGTTTGTTGCAATAATGCAACACTATTGCTGCATTATTACACCAATCCATATTTTTTAAGTTTCCGATACAACGTAGTTCTATCCATACCTAAGGCTTCTGCCATCTCTTTCTTCGATGAATATGAGGATAAAGCAGATTCCAGTTCCTTCTTTATAATTGAATCTTCAAAACTTAGTTTATCATCACAGGTGATTGCTGATTTTCCAAGACATATGTCTATATCACTTGCGTTTATCACCTCGTGCTCTACAATTACCGAAAGCCTTTCACAGATATTTCGCAATTCACGGATATTACCATCCCAGTTATAGGAAAGCAGAACCTTCTCTGCTGAGGAATCAAGAGTATGCATTCTTCCAGAATTATTGCTATCAATATCATGCATGAATCGCTTGAATATAAGAATTATATCTTTACCTCGAAAACGAAGAGGTGGAATATTAAGGCGTAGAACATCCAGTCGATAGAGAAGATCCTTGCGAAATTCACCGGTCTCAACAAGCCTTTCAAGATTTCGATTAGTTGCAGCTATTATCCTTATATTGACAGGTATAACTGAATCATCACCAAGCCTCATTATCTCCCTGGCTTCAATAACTCGAAGAAGCCGGTTCTGCATATATGGACTTATTTCTCCAATTTCATCAAGAAAAATCGTTCCATTATTTGCAAGTTCAAACAAACCTCTTTTTCCTTTTCGGTTTGCTCCAGTGAAAGCACCATCAACATATCCAAACAATTCGCTTTCGAGAAGAGAATCACTAAGAGAAGCACAGTTCACGGCTACAAATGGACCAGAAGATCTTGAACTCATGTTATGAATACTCTGAGCAAACACTTCTTTTCCTGTTCCTGTTTCGCCAATTAGAAGGACATTGAAATCCGTTATGCTAAATTTTTTTGCGAACTCGACAGTTTTCCGTATTGCAGAACTTGTTCCAAGTATGTCATCAAATGTATGCTGCGCAACAAAGCCTTTTGTTCTGAGCTGATTTCTTATATTGATTTCAATACGTTGAATATCAGAAATCTCTTGCATTGTTATTACAGCTGCTGATACTTCAGATGAAATGTATATCGGAGAATATCTCGCAAACACAGAAATACCGCGGATTGAAATCTGGCAGCCATCAGGGTGTACATCGATTACTTCTTGTATTTCAGGACAAACATCAAGAATATCTTTCCCCATTACTGTAGAAGCGGAAATATGAAAAAGAAGTTCCGCGTTGTGATTAAAGACACGGATTCTACCAAGATTATCCGTTGAGATTACAGACTGATTAACATTCTGAAGGACACTTTCAAATCTTCTGACTCGGAGAAGATTCTCTACATTCGAATTATAAAGCCTTATTGCTTCTGCTGTAGCCTGTTGTACACTAACCTCTCCCATTCCAATGAGCACAGCAGGATAGTTAACTTGTTTTGCATACTCGTAAACACAATCTCCGCATAGAATAGCATCAATTCCAAGTCTGCGTGCAGACTGAAGATACGGAAGAATTTCACGTTCATCCTTGTATCTATAACCGACAATATCAGGAAAGAAATCAGAATCTATCACTGAAGCTTCAAAATCTTCGCTGTCGGCAGCAATAAATGCCAACCGTTTTGCTCCGGTTTCTTTCCTAGCACAACGGGCAGCTTCAAGAATGTCATATACACTCATAGGAATTTCGACAACTGAAGCCTCTGGCTTTACGCGTTTTAGCATGTAAGCCATATAACCTCTCGCAATCACGATTGAATCAGAAAAATCGGCAGTAATTGCTTCAGCAATAGTCAGACATTCGACTTTTATCTGAATGCCTGTCCTTGTGGTATAGTCATTGCATATGCGGCAGACCATTTCAATGAACTTTTCAGACGGAACAAGAAAAAGCAAATCCGGCATAAGAATAAGGTTACTTCAGTTTTATGAGGAAAGATAGATGATTTTTTATCTGTAGTCTATGCATATTCAATGATGCTTTATTCATTACTCAAAGGTTATTTGAATACCTGAGATTCCTAAATCTCAAAAAGAACATATAAAAATTCAGTAATGATTCTACAATCATAAAAGCTGGAGATTTTCTTTTCTAATCGTATTTCCATGTTACACTTAAAAAATCAAAAGAGAGGTGGACTGTGAAATATGTTTGCTCCGTTTGTGGTTATGTTTATGACGAAGAAGTAGAGGGTGTACCATTCTCAGAGCTTCCTGATGACTGGGCATGTCCGATGTGCAAGGCTCCGAAATCTCTTTTCTTTGCTGAAGATAGCGAGAAGGATGATGTGAAAACAGAGCACATTGATGTGATTGATGAGGATATGACAGAGATTCCTCCTCTGGTTCTTTCCCAGATTTTCTCAAATCTCGCAAGAGGGTGTGAGAAACAGTACAAAGAAAATGAATCAAAGCTTTTCACAGAGTTATCAGAGTACTACAGAAAAGCCTCTGGAAATATTGAGAATCCATCTACTACTGTAATTGCAGAAAAGCTTTCAGAGGATTTGTCATCGCTCTATCCTACTCTTCGAGAACGTAGCGAGATGCTCAAAGACAGAGGCGCGCTAAGAGTCACTGTATGGGGAGAGAAGGTGACAAGGATGGCATTATCACTTGTGGACAGGTACGAAAAGGAAGGCTCTTCTTTTCTCGATAACACAAAAATCTGGGTCTGCAGTATCTGTGGGTTTATCTATATAGGTGATACTCCTCCCGCAATTTGTCCAGTTTGCAAGGTTCCTGACTGGAAATTTGAATGCATCGAAGGGGGAAATGTATGAAAAAGTTTGCTGTAAGAAATATTAGACTATGCACAAAGGATTGTCTGTGCCTTTATGTTTGTCCCACAGGTGCGACAGATACAGAGAACAGTATTATTGACATAGACAAGTGTACAGGATGCGGAGACTGTGCGGCAGCTTGTCCTTCTGGTGCAATAAGCCTTGTGCCTTATGATTACCCTCCTCAGCAGAAGAAGAGTGAAAGAGTTTGTAGCGCAGTCATGAACTTAGCAAAGAATAAAGCAGCTGAGGAAAGGACAGCAGAAAATATAGCTTCAGAAACAGATGATAAGAATCTTGCCCGTCTTATGAAGGCTGTTGCCCGTTCATCAAGACTGGTCTCTGAAGACCTATTGAGAGAGGGTGGCTATATGCTTCCTCAGAGTTCAATTTCCCAGGATCTGCTGGCCTCATTACTGGAGAATCCTTCTGCTTTCATCCCGGCAGAAAATGCTAGAAAGATTCTGGAGTCAATCAAGTGTAATGACAGAGTGGAAAAAGGTGGAAAATTCAGATGTTCAGTCTGCTTCCACGAATTCGAACTTGAAGATGGAGATGAACATATCTGTCCGATGTGCCATTCATCAAAGGATAAACTCGAACGACTTTAATCCATCGTAAAGCAGAATACAAAAATGAGCGATGAAATTACGAACTATCGTTATATCATCGCTCTATCAGAGAGAAAAATCTCAATCTTCCAAATTGACGACTATGCAATCGGTTCCAAGCTCTTCAAGAAGCGAAAGAAGAGCTGCTGATTTTATGAAGACAGTCTCAGTGTTGTCATTTGGATGAATACCGATTATTCCATCTTTAAAGAATGAGTCAAGGATGAAGTGCACTCGTTTCTCACTGTCATTCAGCAGACCGAACGGCGTAACTTCACCCTCTCCCAAGCAAAGCATCATTTCAAGATCAGTAGCAGATGCGAAAGAAAGAGGTCTGGAATTAATCAGGTGTCTGATTGCCTTAAGGTCAGCTTTTCTGTCATTTTTGATGGAAAAGAGATAATACTCACGTTTCTTATCATCACGCAGAAACAGATTCTTCGCGATGCGTTCAGAGTTCTCTAAATGTACGCTCTCCATCTCTCCTATAGAGAATACTGCTTTGTGTTTCACACTTTCATATGCAATATTTTTCTCTTCCAGAAGAGCAATCACATCATCCCTGTTTACCATTCTTACCTCTGTAGAACCTATCAAGATAATCCCGCTTGAATTCCTTGAATCTGTCTTCAGCAATTGCTTTTCTGATGCGGATCATCAGATCGTAGAGATACTGCAGGTTGTGTTCAGTCGCAAGCATTCCGCCAAGCATTTCATTGCACTTGATGAGATGATGCATATAACCCCGTGAATACTCTCTGCAGCATGTACACTGACAGCCTTCCTGTATCGGTCCATGATCAAATTTGTATACAGCCTTCTTGAGAGCTATCACCCCATCATCAGTGAAAAGGCCACCATTTCTTGCCATGCGTGTTGCAAGTACACAATCAAAAAGATCGATACCGTTTTCCACGGCTTCAAGGATGTAATCAGGACTGCCAATACCCATTACATACCTTGGCTTTTCCTTTGTCACGTAAGAGGCTGTATATGCCAGGAAATCACAGAACTGGCTCTTCTCCTCTCCTACAGAGAGGCCACCAATTGCAACACCTGGGAAATTCATGCCGGAAATAGTCTCTGCTGAATCTTTCCTCAGATCCTCATAGAAATTTCCCTGAACGATTCCGAAAAGATTTCCGGGAAAACTCTCTCCCAGCCTTTCCTTCTCCTTCAAAGCACGTTCTGCCCACATTCTTGTTATATTCCAAGCCTCTGCTGCAGCCTTATGATCTATTCCAGGAGGAGTGCAGACATCTAGCATCATAGCGATATCTGAGCCGATGACAGATTGTATATCAACAACTTTCTCTGGCGTGAAGATATGCCTGGAGCCATCGATATGGCTTTGGAATGTCACGCCGTTTTCCTTTATCTTCCTCAGGCCTGAAAGAGAGAAGACCTGAAATCCACCGGAATCAGTAAGTATGTTCCTGTCCCAGTGTGAGAAATTATGAAGTCCACCGTAATCTTTCAAGACATCTGTACCCGGTCTCAGATAAAGGTGATAAGTATTTCCCAGAATGATTTTGTAACCGATATCGCGGACCTTATCATGGTAAATGCCCTTGACTGTTCCATTTGTACCGACAGGCATGAAAGCAGGTGTCTCAACTTCTCCATGTGGCAGAGAGAGGATACCAAGCCTTGCTTCACTGTCCTTGTCTTTCTTCAATATTCTTATAATACTCATATCTTCCTTCCTAAAAGAGAAATCACAAGAGACAGCAATCCTGTGAGAATAAGCGGGGCAATTACTGTCATTATCGGAGTGACGGCGCCCTGATGCCCCATGATCGAAAACACCATATCTGCAACGTAGTAGATAACAGCTATCGAAAGCGATTGTATGACAGAGAAAAGAAGAACATTCTTCTTGAAGTTATAATTCATAGTGACAGAGATGAACATCAGAACAAGAATTGCTAATGGAGAACCTAACCTTCTGTAATAATCAGTTGCTTTTTCCTGCCAGGTTGTCCTGTCAGAAGTCCAGAGTCTTGCAAGATATTCCTCTGCAGTCGTTCTGTCCATGGTTTCAATAGATGTGTTCTGGCTTCGGAAAAGTCTAGGTTCAGGATCGAAAAGAGGCTCTTCATACACCGCTCTGTATTCAGTATTCACATCCCTGCCATTGATTTCATAAATCCTTGCACCTTCAAATATCCACCAGCCTTTATCTTCATCAAAATGAGCTCTGTCAGCTTCAACTCTGCTCTGAATGATTCCATTATTGCTTCTGACAAGCACAGGATTGTATATCTCTCCTGTCGTCTCGCTGAAACGCTGAGTATAGATCAGAAAACCATCATCATCTGTCAGAACAATATTGCGGCTGTCCCTGGTAGAAGATGCTCCAAAAAGTTCTGTCTCAAGCTCATCATGCCTGTTTGTTGCGGCAATAACCGTATGCTCCTGAAAAAGGGAGCCAAGAATCGTAAGCACGATTGCCAGCAGGATTATTGGTCTTCTCAATCTAACAGGACTTACTCCGGCATTAAGAATCGGAATCATCTCATTATTTGCAGTAAGCGTCGAAAGGAAATATGTTACTGCAAAAAGAAAGGAAATCGAAGCAACCATCATCAGATACTCTGGAAGGGAAAGGATGATGTACTCAATAAGAGATGGAATCTCCACTCCCCCATGCATTATCTGATCCATCTTTGAAAACAGCTCAACAGCGGCAAGGATAGCGGCAAAAATCAATATCGTTACGATTGCAATCTTAATGATTGATGAAAGCGTATAGCGTGTAAGTATGTTCATCTTGCCTTCCTGAATCGCATGATAAGCACAACTGCTATCAAGAGTATAGCTATATCTGGAAGTGCTATCAGCAAATACGGAGAACTGGAGATATTGAATATCTCAAGCTGCACTCCAAAGAGCATATACCAGTATGCAACCGCAATCAGCAGAGAAATTGCGAACCCCGTGAGTTTTCCATGTTTTACGCGGAACATCGAAAGCGGCAATGTAATCAGAGTGAGGCAGAAACATGCGGCTGAGAGGACAAACTTCTTTGTCAGCTCAGCTTTGTAGTATTGTGAATAGAAGTTACGTGGAATCCTGTTTCCTCTTGAGACTATTGTGTTTGTTGCTTCAGCTGCAGCTGTTGTGATATCTGAAACAGATGCATCTCCTCTTCCTGCATTCTTCAGTGTCTCTGCAAATGAAAGGCGGGCAGCTTCCCTGTCATGGTGCCATCTTGCAATATCTTCTTCTTCCATCACTGCCCTGTCTTGGATACCACTGATGAGATCTCTTGATGAGAGATTGACAGGCGCAGAACTTGTAAGGGATGGAATCTGTTCAGAAAAATCCAGGAAGAATACCGCGGACTCAGCTGAAGAAAGTCCATAGGATTCAAGATCGTCCCTGTCGGAAATCAGGATTTCAGGCTTCTCAAGCTGAAGAGAATAAATATAGTTCCAGCTGTCGATAAGTTCCAGTGTTCCTCTTTCAGAAAGAACAGTACGGCTTTCTCCTGTATCCTCATCGGTGGAAATCAGAACAATATCGTGAATGACATTTCCCTCGGCTTCGCCATTTGACAGGACAATGTTTCCGACTGTATTCACGCTGTTGGATTCAATCTCGAATGTAGGCATTTCCTGCATCAGCACGCTGAGCCTGTCTTCATAGACAACGGAAGACCACGGAAGAACAACATCTGCAAAGAAGAATGTCACGAAGGAAAGGAAAATGGATGCAACAATCAGAGGTCTGTATACACGCCCAGATGCAATACCTGAACTTCTTATGGCAAGTAATTCGTTCGAGGATCCTAAATCTCCAAGAACCATGGAGGAGGCCGCAAGAGATGCAAACGGGAACGTATAAATCAGAAACTGGGGCATGGAAAGTGCAACCATCTCCAGCATAGTCATCATATCTATGTTTTTAAGAAGAATTCTCTGTACAAGCAGAAGAATCGAATTTATGAAGAATATGCAGAAGAAAAAAGAAAACGCTACAGCAAAATTCTGAGCGAATTCCCGGAGAATGAATCTATAAAGAAGGGAGTATCTACCTCTTGTGGATCTGTCAGACACCGGTGGATCCGAATCCTCCCTCTCCTCTTTCAGTAGCGGAGAGATCATCAACCTCTACAAATGGAAGGCGATGAACACGAGCGACGACTATCTGCGCAATCCTGTCTCCATTCTGGATTGTGAAAGCTTCGGAGGAATGGTTGATGAGAATCACCTTCACCTCCCCACGATAGTCCGAATCAATAGTACCAGGAGCATTGAGCACCGTGATACCATGCTTCAATGCAAGCCCGGAACGCGGCCGGACCTGCACTTCATATCCCTCAGGTATCTCCATAAAGAGTCCTGTAGGGATAGCTTTATACTCACCAGGGCGAAGAGTGACGGGCGCAGAAAGATATGCCGATATATCAGCACCGGCAGCACCTTCTGTTGCATAATGCGGTATTACCGCGCCCTTCTCCGCCTTGATTCGAATCATTTGTCTTTCTTCTCTTCTTCTTTTGCAGCTTCTGGCTGAGCATCGATATAAGAGAGGTTAAGACGGCCCATTCTATCAATCTCAATGAGCTTGACATCCACCTGCTGTCCCACAGAGAGAACATCGGAAACATTCTTTACTCTTGTACGTGCAAGCTTGGAAATGTGGCAGAGCCCTTCTTTTCCTGGAAGGATTTCAATAAATGCACCGAAATCGACAATTCTCTTTAC